>MVCY01000012.1 GCA_002049985.1 Candidatus Latescibacteria bacterium 4484_181 | reverse complement strand
CAGTATGGATCGGGATGTCTTTCCACCCAGCTTCTGGGACAATGGTTTGCAGAGGTTGTAGGATTGGGGTATCTATTGCCTCAAGACCGAGTGCGAAAGGCCCTTCAATCCATTTTCCACTACAACTGGCGCAGGAACTTTTACGACCACCCCAATTGCCAGCGGATCTATGCGATCAATGATGAAAAGGGGTTGGTGCTATGCTCCTGGCCCAAAGGGGGACGCCCGGCAATCCCCTTCCCCTATTGCGACGAGGTGTGGACCGGGGTGGAATATCAGGTGGCTGCCCATTTGATCTACGAGGGGTTTGTGGAACAAGGGCTGGCAATCGTCAAGGGTGTGCGGGAGCGGCATGATGGCGAGCGGCGCAATCCCTACGATGAATGTGAATGCGGGCATCATTACGCTCGGGCGCTCTCCAGTTGGTCGCTGCTTCTAGCACTGTCAGGATTCCACTACTCGGCACCGGAGCAGCGGATGGGTTTCGCCCCCAGGTTGCGTCCGCAAAACTTTCGCTGCTTCTGGTCCACCGGCTCGGGCTGCGGTATCTTTAAGCAGCGGGTTAAAGGGGGGAGCCAACTTGCTAAGGTTGGTGTGATTTATGGGGCTCTCGATCTTGACATTTTCGAGCTGGAGTGGGTAGCAACTCCTCGAGTCCCAAGAACAGTATCATGTCAGGCAGGGCTGGATGAGCGTGAGGCATCTCCGGGAGTTGAGCTCAAGGGCAGGACACTGAGAATACGATTTCCTTCGTCTTTACATATCGGGCCTGGCCAAGAATTATGGGTTGAGCTCAGATAGCACTTCGGCAAGAAGCTGCTCCCGCCCTCAAAGTATCAATCGCATCAGTGCGGCCAACAACCATAGCAAAGTTATTTTGTTGCCTCGCACAATTGGCTTCTTTCGCAACAGCCTCAAATTTCAGCAGGTTTGGTCTGTTGTTATCCCCTTCAAATCAAATGAAACGGACTCGGCCTGCACAGAGTATCCTCTACCTGTTTCAACTCACCGTTTGATGGGCTTCGTCTTAGCTGTCTGTTGCGGCGCTGTTTGTAGTTCATCAATACATTATGAACAGTCTTATCCAATCCTGCCCACACAGCAAGTACTGTTATCCTGCGCTCTTATATTGACCTCGGCCCTTGCCCATATATACCACCCTCAGCATCTTGGAGCAGCATGGGTGATCCAAGACCTGGTCAGTGATCGCTCACTTCTTTCTAACTTCCACAATATCTTGTCCTTGGCTCGCAATCAACGCGGGCTGGCATATACCCAAAATACCTCTTTGCATGCATGATATATGTTTACCGCCGGCAACCCTCAGAAATCCGGCTATCCGAGAAACACCCGGCTTTTCTGAGGCAGTAAAAATCCGTAGAAGGGGGTAAGTTTTCTTTAAATCCGGTATGCCACTTGCTGAACTCTATCGCTGAGCAAACCAAATGTACATTTGGTGGAGAATTCAAGATGAACACTCGTGAAAGAGTTTGGCAAGCCATAAGGTACAGTGCCATACTATTCCGCGGTGTGCGCAAAAACAGATATAGGGAAATGCTCGAAAAGTGGGAGAAGAGTGAACTATCTGTTTGTAAATTCGGCGCTTTTTTTACTCTGATACGCGGGCGTTCGTTTCGGTCTATTACTGTTCAAATCACTTCCTGGAGAATCGATGCGCGAAATCAACTCCCTTTTGACTCAAAACAGTTTAGTAGTGACTGAAGTTTGTGCGGGAAAAGTCCAGGGAAACTATCTGAAAGCCTCTCATCGTAGAGTAGCTTAGAGTAGCTGAAGTGCAAGGCGTTTCATTCGAGCGAGATGTCACTACTGGAGGATGATACCATTGTTGCCATCTCCACTCCTATTGGAGTGGGCGGGATAGGGATAGTTCGCCTAAGCGGCCCTCGATCTGTAGAGATTGTCGATTCGCTGTTTGTGGGCAAAAGGCGAATCAGTCGGCTCCCCACCTATCGACTCACCTACGGGAGGATAGTGGAGGACGGCAGGCAGTTGGACGAAGTCCTGGTTTCGGTCATGCGTGGTCCCCACTCTTACACCACCGAGGATGTGGTG
The DNA here is from genome assembly GCA_002049985.1 of Candidatus Latescibacteria bacterium 4484_181. Lineage (GTDB taxonomy): Bacteria > Latescibacterota > MVCY01 > MVCY01 > MVCY01 > MVCY01. The sequence continues at coordinate 8,931 of MVCY01000012.1, read as the reverse complement.
GAGGTGAACTGCCACGGCGGATTGGTTGCCACGCAGATGGTGTTGGAAGCCGTCCTTAGGAAGGGAGCCAGGCTGGCTGAACCGGGAGAGTTCACCCAGAGGGCCTTCCTGGGAGGTCGAATTGACCTAACTCAAGCCGAAGCGGTTTGTGACCTCGTCGGGTCTAAGACCCAGCTGGGCCACAACCTTGCCCTCTCACAGCTAAAAGGTCAGCTTTCACAAACTCTCGCCAATATCAAGGGAACTCTCAGGAAATGTATGTCTCTGATTGAGGTGAGCCTAGATTTCCCAGAGGAGGATATCGACTTCGTAAGCGCAGAACAGCTCACCCAGAGCCTATCCGAGGTTAGTCATGAATTGCAGAACCTGTTGAGCTCCTTTGAGCGGGGTAGAATAGTGAGGGAAGGGGTAAAGGCGGTGATAGTGGGAAGACCCAATGTGGGTAAGTCCAGCCTCCTTAACCTGTTGTTGGGCGAAGAAAGAGCCATTGTCACCCCAGTGCCGGGCACTACCAGAGACTCTATCGAGGAGTGGTTTCAAGTAGAGGGGATTCCCTTCAAGATAGTGGACACTGCTGGGGTAAGGAAGAGCAATGATGTTGTCGAGCTGGAGGGTAGAAAGCGGACCGAGTTCCATATCGAAGACGCAGACTTATTGGTGGCGGTGCTGGATGCCTCACAGCCTCTGAGGCGTGAAGATAGATTGCTGGCCAGGATGCTGGAGGGCAAAGAAATCCTGGTAGTCCTGAACAAATGTGACTTAAAGAGGGTGCTCACCAAAAAACAGATGGCTGAAATCTACAGCGATGCCCCGATCGTGGAAATGTCAGCTCTAAAGGGCTGGGGAGTAGAGGAATTCAAAGGGGAATTGGTCGGTTTGGTGACAAGCGGGATGGGGAATTTTAGGGAGGGGGTAGTCATAACTAACCAGAGGCATAGAGACTGCCTGCAGAGGGCGAAGAGAGCAGTTGAACAGGCCTGTGAGTCCTTGGCTGCTGGTCTCTCCTTTGAATGCGCGGCCTTGGACATTCGAGAGGCACTAGAAGCCTTAAGAGAGCTCGTAGGGGAGGTCACCTCAGAGGATATCTTGAGAGAGATATTCAGCACATTCTGCATCGGGAAATGAGGTTCCTATGGGAGACTGCAGAGACTACGACATAATTGTGATAGGGGCTGGCCATGCTGGCTGTGAGGCCGCTTTGGCTTCGGCTCGGATGGGTTGTGACACGCTTCTGCTGACTATGAACATCGACAGTGTGGCCCAGATGTCCTGCAATCCCGCCATTGGCGGCCTGGCAAAAGGCCAGTTGGTGCGTGAGATAGATGCCCTCGGAGGAGAGATGGCCCAGGTAGCTGATGCCAGCGGGATTCAGTTCAAGATGCTCAACCGGTCCAAAGGTCCGGCGGTCTGGTCTCCCCGTGCCCAAGCAGACAGGATTGCTTATCGACTCCAGATGCGAAAGCGCCTGGAACATCAAGAGAATCTGAGCCTGAAACAGGCCGAGGTCGTCGCACTGCTAACCGACGGCGATAGAGTAACCGGAGTGAAGACGCATATTGGGGCCGAGATATCTGCCCGAGCGGTGGTTCTGACCACAGGCACATTTCTCAACGGCCTGATCCACATCGGTCTGAAGAGCTTCTCCGCTGGACGGGTAGGGGAATTCCCCTCCATCGGACTCTCAGAGTGCCTGCAACGATTGGGCTTTCGCCTGGGCAGACTGAAGACCGGCACCTCTCCCCGGGTAGACGGCCGAACAGTGGACCTCGCCCAGATGGAACAGCAGCCAGGCGACCAGCCACCCCAACCTTTCTCTTATCGAACGGAAAAACTGGAGCTGGAACAGCTCCCCTGTTACCTCACCCGCACCAATTCACAGACCCACCAGATAATTAAGGCTGCCTTAGATAGATCACCTCTGTATACAGGCAAGATTGTGGGCACAGGACCCAGATACTGCCCCTCTATTGAAGTGAAGGTAGTCCAATTCCCCGACAAACAGAATCATCAGATCTTCATCGAGCCGGAGGGCAGAGCTACCACCGAGGTTTATGTAAACGGATTCGCGACTAGCTTACCTGAAGATGTTCAGCTGAAGGCTCTGAGGACGATACCTGGGATGCAGAAGGCGGAGATCACCAGGCCTGGCTATGCTGTTGAATATGATTTCGTCCCCCCTACCCAGCTTTACCCCACGTTGGAGACCAAAAGGGTAAAAAACCTGTTTCTGGCGGGTCAGGTCAACGGCACTTCAGGCTACGAGGAGGCCGCTGCCCAGGGATTGATCGCGGGAATCAATGCAGCATTGAAGGCAAGGGGAGAAGAACCTCTTGTCTTGGAGAGATCTGAGGCCTATATCGGGGTGCTAATAGATGATCTGGTCACCAAGGGCGTGGAAGAACCTTATCGGATGTTCACCTCCCGGGCCGAGTACAGACTCCTATTGCGCCAGGACAACGCGGATCTAAGGTTGATGAAGTATGGCCACAAATTGGGATTGATTCCAGACGAGATCTACAGCAGAAGCGAGCGGAAGAGGGAGACCATCCGGTCAGAAATAGACCTTCTGAGGCAAAGACGCGTGACGCCTTCTGAAGCCAACCCCATATTGACCCGGTGTGGCACATTGCCCATCTCGGAACCAGAGACATTGGCTCAAATAGTGAGACGCCCCCAGATAGGATACGAAGATATTCTGCCCCTCCGAGGCAGGTCAGACTGCCCTGACCAAGAGGTCCGCCAACAGGTGGAAATTGAGCTCAAATACGAAGGATACATAGAGAGACAGAAACAGCAAGTGGAACAGTTCAGGCGGTTGGAGAAGAGGACAATTCCCGAGGGAATAGATTACTCCTCTATTAAAACCCTTTCGGCGGAAGCAAGGGAAAAACTGCAGCAAATAAGACCCAGGTCTCTCGGGCAGGCATCCAGAATCACCGGAGTTAGGTCCTCCGACCTTTCTGCCCTTGTAATCTACTTGGAGAGGATGAAGAGGCGGCGATGTTTCACGTGAAACAACTGAAGCAGGGGGCGCTCCGCCTCGGTCTGCCCCTGACCGAAAACCAGCTTGAGGCCTTCGCCACTTACCACCAGCTTCTTTTGGACTGGAACCACAGGATCAACCTGATCTCCAGGGCAGATGAGACTCGAATCGTCACCCACCATTTTCTGGACTCCCTCGCCCCCGTTCCTCACCTAGACTGGCCAGAGGGCATCCAGCTTTTGGATTTGGGCTCCGGAGCCGGCTTCCCCGGTGTCCCAATCAAGATCGTCCGCCCTCAGGTATCCCTTACCCTTCTGGAGTCCCGCAAGAAAAGGGCTCTCTTCCTGAAAAAGCTCGTTTCCCTCTTGGCCCTACAATCTGTCCGCGTAATCTGCGACCGAGCCGAAGCACTCCACCGTCAACAACAATATCTAAACCGCTACGACGTGGTAACTGCTCGCTCCGTCGCTCCCCTCTCCCACTTGGCCCCCTTGGCTCTCCCCTTTCTTAGAACAGGTGGTAAACTCATAGCTTACAAAGGTCCTGATGAGACTTGTGCCCGGCTCAATGTTGATCTTCCCGTCTATGTCACGCACCTTCCGCTTCGGTTCCCCAAACCTCGCACCTTGGTGCTCGTTGAGAAACCCCTAAATTAGTCGCCCCTCACATTCCCCCCTTCGCTCTCCCAAATTCCAAACTCCTTACCCGCAGAGAGCGATCTTTGCACGGCATCCAGCATACGTACGGGTGTAACCAGCTCTTTTCCAGAAAGAGGCGCTTCCCCTGTCTCGATCATCTTCAGGAAAACCCTCAGTCCATCCGCGTAGCAGGTGGAAGCATCAACCACATGTTCCAAATGCCCCCCTTTCCCATAGGTGACCAGATGAAATACATAGTCGGCATTCCCCAGAAAGTAGAGTCCCACGAGAGCGCCGTTCCTATATTTGACAGATGCAAGGATATTCCTCTCCTTTTCGGTCGCCAACACGCTTTCCACATCGTATCCAAATGTTGCCAGCAACAACTCTACTGCGTGAATGCCATAGAACGGCAGTCCTCCGTATTGCTCGTGCTCCTCAGCGTTCGCTGGCCCAGCGCTCACCCCAGCCGTAAGAGGAGCAATCTCTCTGGTTTTTTCAATAAACTCCACTGTATTCCGAGCATACCGAAGCGTTGAGAACGACGTGAGCAGGGCCTTCCTCTTTTCGGCAAGCTCAACTAGTCCTTCTGCTTCTTCCACCTTCAATGTCAATGGCTTATCGATGAAAGTGGGAATACCTTCCTCAATGAAGGGACGGGCATAAGGATAATGCTTGTCTCCATGCCGAAACACCACCATTACTGCATCCACCAGATTAAGCATCTCCCTTGGATCCTTCACGATCTTAGGTATTTGGCCGTGCTCAGCTACCTCTTTTGTCCTCTCCTCCTCTTCACCATAGATGGCCACCACTTTCGCCCCTTCTACATGTAGTCCCTTGGGCGGATTCTCCAGGTTAGTGATCTCAGAGAATCTCTCCGCATGAGTGTTGTCCGAGCCAACGATTCCTATCCGAATCATCCTTTCCCCCCCATTAATCTAGTCATCAGACCTTCGATTAACTCTCCACAATTACCTCATCTTATACTCACTTCAACTGGCAGCTACCTGTTACTGAGAGAAACCAACGTACCAAGCACCTATTCTACCGCAGCTCTTCCATATCTACGATCCTCCTCTCTGCTATCGCCTTCTCGGCTGCCTCTCCCACTGCCGTAGCCCAACTGCCTGCCTCGCCATCTGCCAGTGGCTTTCCCCCTCTCTGTAAGCAAGTCAGGAAATCCTCCAACAGCATTCTATCTCCCCCCCCGTGCCCTGAGATATCGGGAATCTGATACACCATAGTCTCCTTAGAATCCACGGAGTGGACCTTTATCCTGTTGCTCTCGCTATCAGCTTCGATCTCTCCTTTCTCTCCGACTATCGAATAGAAACGCCCCGTGCGGGTTGAGAAGAGACATTCCGTGTAACACGCCTTAACCCCGTTCTCATACTCTATAATCACCACGTCGCTGTCCTGGGTGTCCTTCTCAGAATTGTACAGGCAAAGGTCGAAATCGGTGTATCCTTCTTGGCGCTTTAGAATGTCCCGGTCATATGTCACATACACACTGTCTATGCACCTATACTTCTCTGGACATGTGCTGCAGTGCTGCGCATAGGATGGCTTTGTACCTGGTTTAAAGACTGCCAGACTCCCAAAGGCCGCCACTCTTTTCGGGAAACTGTTGGCTAACCAATTGATAATGTCAAACGCGTGGCACCCTTTGTGGATTAACAGCCCCCCGGTATTTTTACGGAATCTATTCCAGCGACGGAAATAGGTTCGTCCCCCAGCGTAGTAGTCAAGCACAGAGATAAGATGCGTCCTGCCAATCGTACCCCTCTCCACTACCTCCTTTAATCTCTGATGAAACTGACTATATCGAAGAACCAAACCGACCTGAAGGAGCTTACCCCTACTCTGTGCCTCCTGAACAATCCTTTCGCAGCCCCCGAAGGTCAAGGCCAGTGGTTTTTCACAGATGACATGTTTGTCTGCTCTTAGGCAATCCAGACTGATCTGCTCGTGTGCGAAGTCCGGCGTACACACAATCACAGCATCCACATCTGCGAAGCCAAGCAACTCCTGATGGTCAGAAAACAGCTTCACTTCCGGACCCAAACTCTCCCTTGCCTCCTCTAACCTCTCAGGAACCCTGTCGCTTACGGCCACGACCCTCATCCTTTCTGCGAACTCCTCTACAAGCACCTTTATGTATCCGCCCAGGGCCCTTCTTCCAGTCCCAATCACCGCAACTCCTGGTACCTCCATTTCCATCTCTCTCCTCCTCTCAAGATTACCCATTTCGCCGACTTTGCCATCCTCTTGCCCTGATCAAGTAAGCCGTAAGTCCTTTCCAAGCCAGACAATCACTTGCTGATATATCTTGAGCGCCAAAAGCGTTTTTTAATATAGACAATTTGCACGATGCTGTCAAGCATTTACAAGGGATCCGCTCAATTTCTGAATCCAAGCGTGTCTCCCTCGTTCTTGACATCCCCTGGCAAGCCAGAAAACGCATTTTGCTGGATCTGTTCGCCATTGGCGGAGAACCAGGCAGCTCCATTGCCCTGTTCAAGACACTGACCCTGGTTCCAGACCTGCCGCATGGCCGGGAGCAAATCTACTCCCTGCCTGCACAACCACACGTCCTTATCCCCCCTCAATCTAAACCCCACAATTTCAACTTCACCTCACCTACAGCGCGGCTTGGAGGGTATCCCAGTGACTCCAAAACCCCAGTGGTTCAAACATAATGAACCTACCTTTAGCGACCGCAATCAACTCCCCCTTTTCCCCAAACACCTCCTGACCCAGGCAACCAGTCCACGTCATCAGCCTCCAACTTCCCCGGGTACCCATCTCGCCACTTCCGTCTCAACCCCTCCAATTTAGCCCACCCCTGCATATTCCTTGCCATTCCCAAGCTCCACTTCCGCGCAACGGTTACCTCTATCCCAGACTCCCTATGGGACTTGGTAATTTTTTGCCATCTGAAAAACCCTGCATTGAGCTCCAATTCCCCAATCAACCGCCTCTCAAATCGCTCTATCATCCCATCGATCAACTCATTCGACGCTGTGATCTCACCCTCATTCAACAGCCGACTACAAACAAAGCATACACTCAGAGGAAAAGGCATCCCTCAGTATCTATCATCCACCCAAATCTCTTATGCTCCTTCAGCCTCTGATCATCGCCTCCCCCTAGTCCAGTCTGAATGACACCGCATCCAGCTCATCCCCTCATGCTCTCCATTCACCTCAATACCTAATTATGTCCAGCATCCACACTCCTCTCCCCTCTATTGCCCCCTCCCTTACCATTCTACTCAAAATTCTTTCGAGCCTATCATAGAATTCTTCTCAATAAATCCCGTGCACATGATACCACAAGCTATCCACGTCGCATGGCTTCTTATCCCTTCGTTGCGTGCAGCATCAAAGCCCTATCGATCTCACCCTACATCCCGTTGATCCTTGTGTCCCCCCATCCACATACGCTCGAAAAACCAAACCCACATTCAAAACCAGGGGGCAATATATCGTTCCCATCTCATTTTGCTTCCAACTCCTCAAACTCCTCCAACATCCCACAACTGACGGCTTAACGCACCAGACCGTCTAATCTTCCCACACTCCCAACCACAGACTGTCCTAACTCCACACTTTACTTCCTGGTACACCTTCTCTTCATCCCATCGCACGGGGTCTAGCTCATATTGTATCACGCCCACCCGCAATCACAGCTTTCTCCCCACTTCCCCGCCAAGAAAAATTCATTCAAAAGCAAAGCTGGGGGGCAGCTGGCAAAAAAACCTTGCCTTTCGGGCAGCAGTTTTGTATAGTTTATGAGGAGCTTGATGGAGCTGGAACAGATGGAACAGTTTCTCACACAATTTGTCGACTATTTGACATTAGAGAGAGGGCTGGCCGACAACTCGATAGAGGCGTACGAGAGGGATGTGACTCGGTATCTCAAGTTTCTGGCTCACCGTGGAATAGAGGACCCCACCCAGGCCAGTCAGGGTGATATTTTACAGTTACTATATCAGCTCCGCGACTCTGGACTACAGCCAGCCACCCTTGCCCGCAATCTCTGTGCTATCCGAACATTCTATTGCTTCCTCGCTGCCCAGGGCCTATCACAATCTGATCCCACCCAACATTTGGATCCCCCTAAGCTGGGCAGAAAACTGCCCAGCGTGCTGAACACATGGGAGGTCGAGAGACTTTTGGCACAGCCAGATGTCACTAAGCCCCTGGGGATACGGGACCGCGCGATGTTGGAGCTTCTCTATGCCACCGGGTTGAGGGTCTCTGAGCTTCTGGCCCTCCGTTGCTGCAATCTGCTGTTCAGGGATGGTTTGGTCCGCACTTTTGGCAAGGGTTCGAAAGAGCGAGTGGTACCTGTAGGCCAAAAGGCGATAGAGTGGGTCACCCGTTACCTAACCGATGTCCGGCCCAGGCTTTGCAAGGGAGATTCCCAAGACGTGCTGTTTCTCAATCGCCGCGGTCACCCCATGTCACGAATGGGTTTGTGGAAGATACTCCGCCGATATGTCCGGATAGCGGGGATTGAGAAAAAGGTGAGCCCCCATACCCTGAGGCACTCCTTTGCCACCCATCTGCTCGAAGGGGGAGCAGATCTGCGCGCAGTACAGGAGATGCTTGGCCACGCCGACATTTCGACCACCCAGATTTACACCCACTTGGACCGTGAATACCTGAAAGAGGTGCACCGAACCTTTCACCCCCGAGGATGACCAGTACCTGATTCCAAGTTGGATTCCCCTGCTTTCCAACTCTTTCTGAAAGGAGGTGCTAAATGGCAGACAAAACAAAGAACAACAGTTCAGCAGAGCAGAATCAGGCACTCTTCGTCCAACTTGTGACAATGCTCTACAGTGCTGCTATGCAACAGATGGGCAAGCTAGTGAATCCCTTGACTAACAAGATTGAGAAAAATTTGGAGCATGCAAAGCTTTCCATCGATATGCTCTCTATGGTAGAGGAGAAAACCAGAGGCAACCTGAGCGATGAGGAAGCCAGATTTCTTGCCGACTCCCTCTTTCAGTTGCGGATGAATTATGTGGATGAGGCAAAGAAGACAGCCGAAGGGGAAAAAGAGGCGCCCAAAGAGGAGAAAAAAGCAGAAAAATGATAGTTTATCCTCTCAAATTCCGCGAGATATTCCGCCCGCTGCTGTGGGGCGGCCGCAGGTTAGAAGAGCTTCTGGGGAAGAATCTACCTCCAGGTGAGAAGATCGGGGAATCCTGGGAGGTGAGCGACTATGGATCCAACCCCAGTGTTGTCAAGAACGGTCCTTATCGGGGACAGACCCTACGAGATCTGCTACAACAGT
>MVCY01000011.1 GCA_002049985.1 Candidatus Latescibacteria bacterium 4484_181 | reverse complement strand
GGGGAGGTTGCGCTTTCCGTCAGCGGCCAACAGAACCAAAGCCGCCATCTGCTGCCTGCAGGACTTATAGCCCCAGCGATTGGACGCTACCTCTGCCCTACGCCTACGGAAAGCGCGCTTCTTTTGGTCCCTTTTCTTGTAAAGAAAAGGGACAGATAGCTCAGTCATATAAGCAAATTCCGTCCCTTATGTCACCAATTGTAATATTTTTGTGAAGGTTCAGTTATTAGGCAATGGTCATTGGTCAATAGGCATTAGGGGATTTGCTCCACCATCCACCAATTAACGGATTCACCATTTTTCCGGGGAAGAAGGGTGTGGGAGACGTCTGCAGACGCCGACAGCTTAGTTTAAACCAGGATTTCAGCTTTGGAACATAAGCGGAATTTGCACCTCAATTTTGAAGGGACCTTTGAATAAACCAGCTCCAAAATTTAGAGTTCTGAGGTCAGAGGGACGGTATGTAGTGGTGAAACACGGAGGGTGGGCGGGGCTTTATGACCCTAACTTCCCCGAAGTATTGGAATTGTTGGAAACTGATGAGCCGTTACCAGAGAGGGCGAGCAGAGTGTTCAAACTCACTCCCAATCTGGTGGCGGAGGTGCCTCTTGGCTCCGGGCTCAGAGTGGTGGTAAAAGACTTTGGTTGGCGGAACTTTCTCCACTTCTGGGCTAGTCCCCTGAGCAAATCCAAGGCGCTTCGTTCCCTGCAGGTAGCGACCCATCTTTTCGAAAACGGCCTTCTGACCCCTCGTCCCATAGGTGCCTTTGAACAACGAAACGAAGGGCTGGTGAAGAGGGCCTATTTTGTTACCGAGTCTCTGGGGGAGACGAACAGTCTGAGAGAGTGCCTGCGGCTGTCTCCTGGGCAGGGGAAGACAAGGAGGAGGCTTTTGGCGCTTTTGGCAGAATATGTGAGGCAGATGCACAATTGTGGACTTTTTCACCGGGACCTCACGCTGGGCAATTTCCTCATCCAAGGCGGCCAACTCTACCTTGTAGATTTGACCAGAGGTCGAGTGAAGCCCCGGATCTCCGCCTTGCAGAGGATAGAAGATATTGCCAAAATGGAACTTGTTCCCCTCGATCGACTCTTTTTCTTCAAGCTCTATTGGAGAAAACAGAAGGGAAGAGAACTCTGGTACAGACTACTCTGTTTCAGGGCAGCGCTTTACCAGGTGAATAGGCGGTTAAGAAGACTGCGAAGAAGGGTGCGGAGATTTCTCTAAAAGGGCTATCACCTGAGCATGAAAAAGAGGGGAAACACAATATAGTCCTTTTAGATTCAGATTGCAGGCCGCTGCTTCCTCAGAAAACTCCTCTTTTGTTATCATCTTTATGGCTGTCTTTCGCCGTATGAGCTTTCTTTCCAATATGTGAAAGATGTTCTTTCGGTAGAAGGAAATTATGGCCCACCTCTGGGTTACCCTCGAGATCTCAGAGAGGATGCTCTGTCTCTTCTGTCTGGTGGGGATATGCTGAAATAGCCTGAAGGTGAAGACACAGTCAAAGGCGTTGTCCTCAAAAGGAAGATGTTGAATGTCAGAGACGATAAATTTACCTTCTGTGCATCCAGCTTCAATGACCACCTTTTCCCTACACCTTGTGACCATAGCCCCAGACAGGTCAGAGCAGGCCAGGTGTAGTCCCCTTTCAAGAAAAAGTGGCGTGAATCTCCCATAGCCGCAGGGGATGTCCAGCAGGCTGTGCCATTGATAGCCTATTCTGTCTAAGATCTTTCTCACTATTCTTTTTTCGGCCTTATCGACAAGCCTTTGATCTGGCTTACGATAACGTTCTTTCTCGTAGAGCAGCACTGCTTCTTTGGTCTTCATGTTTTCAAAATATACTTCTTCAAAAGCAATTGCAAGAGAAAAAAATCCTTCATTGGGCTGGACGCGTGCAGGGTAAATCTATGAACAGGATATGTCACCTGGTCTTTGAGCACAGTCCGATGGACGGACGGGTCTTCTATAAAGAGGCCGTTTCCCTGGCAAACGCCGGGTTCGATGTCACCATTCTGGCGCCATCCCTAGATAAAAAGACTCTGGGTCGCAAAGGAGAGATGCCTTTAGAAAGTGACGGAACCCTTAAGAAATCCGGGGTGCAATTTGAGTCTTATCACTACGACAAGAGACTTCCACGGCAATTTGGTATAAGGGATTTTGTCACAAAAAGACGCATCCTCCATAAGTTGATTGAAATCGATGCCGACGTCTACCAGTTCCACGAGGACGGCATCTCTATGGAAGTTTGCTTAGAACTGAAGAAAATCCGGCCCTCCAAAAGGGTTGTGTTCGATTTCCACGAGTTTTTCTTGATCAGGAAGATAGATAGGCTGCCCAAGAAGAGAAAGGAGTTTCTAAAATATGTAGAGCTGGAAAAAGCGATTATTGGAATATCGGACTTAATTATCACTGTTAGCGATTTTTTGAGGGTCTATTTTGAGGGGCTCAACGCAAGAAAAGTGGTGAAGATTATGAACTGCCAGTCAAAGTCAATTTTTAGCTCTCCCGGGAAAACCAGGCGCAACAAGCCGTTTTTCATCTGTCATGAAGGCAAAATGCTTTTTGACAGAGGCTTGGAGTTAATCGTGGAGATAATGAGAAATATCGCCGACCCGGATATTAGATGTCTCATAATCGGATCCCTTCCCCGTAGAGAATGGGAATATTTTAACCGGAAGACGCGTGACTACAAGATTGAGGATAGATTTGTAATCACCGGTTGGGTGGATTATCATGAGCTTCCCCACTATTTATCTCAAGCCCATTTAGGCCTCTATTTTGGAATGACGGCAAATGGTCGGCTTGGAATCGCCAATAAGTTTTTCAACTACTTATGCTCCGGATTGCCGGTCATCTCGCTGAGCAATCCCGCCACCGATTGGATTCTAAGCAGATACAGATGTGGGTACTGCTTCAAAGAGCCCGATGCGAAGGCCATCGCCAACAAAATTGTGGAATTAGAGAAAAATCGGGATCTATATGAGACTCTGTCTGAGAATAGCCGAGCTGCGTTCGAGAATGAGTTCAATTGGGAAAGAATGGAAACCGTTTTAGTAGGTGCTTACCAGGAGCTGTTTGGTGACAAAGAAAAGTAAGATTGTCTATTTTCATCAAGGATACTGGCCAGGGAATGCTCCATCTACGACTTTTATTACCTTTAATGCCCTGGGATTCTATCGAGTAGGCTATCCAATTCAGCTAATATCCGGGAAAAATTCTAACCTCCCGATCGAAACAATCCTGAGACAAAAATTCGGGATTGAAGCTCCGTTGAGGGTGTGTCTGGTTTTGGCGCCTAGATTGTTCGGTTCACATCTAATTTTGCAAATTAAGGTTTTCTTTAATCTGCTGTTTAAACGCGAGTTCGACATTCTTATTGTGCGGGCACTCAGTTTCCTGCCGTTTGCATTGTGTTTGAAGAAGCTCAAGAAAATCCTCGTCTTATTTGAGGCCCACGATTTCTTTACCGATCTGACAATTCGAGGCGATGTTAGCGGCCCCAGGAGGAGAAAGCGTTATTCAAAGATAGAAAAGACGTATTTGCCCAAACTGGATGGGGTTATTTGTGTCTCGGAACCGCAGAAACAGATTTATCAAGAATACTATCCTAAACAGCGCTTCATTTGTGCCTTAACTGGAACAAAACCAGTGGGATCTCTTTTGCCAAGAGAGCGATTCACCTATGTATTGGGCTATCTGGGGTCCTTCGATATTGAAAAATATCCCCTTGATATTCTTATTGAAGCGCTTAGCATGGTCCAGAGCAAGCGAATTAGGCTCCTTCTGGCTGGCGGAAGGGATGAAAAGGAGATAAGAACTCTCAGAGGAATCGTTGATAGATTCAATCTGTTTGGCAGAGTTAAGATATTACCCTGGCAGAATTCTGCCGAAATAGCGGCATTGAAAAGGGAGATTGATGTGGGCTGTGCTATCTTGGCCCCCACTTTTTTAAATAAGATCAGCTCTCCGTTAAAGATCTTAGAATATTTGTCAGCAGGGATACCTGTTTTGGCTACCAAATTAGATGGAATAAAAGAGATTATTACTCACAACAGACACGGTTATCTGGTTGAGAACAGGGCTGAAGAATGGGCGGCTGCAATCGATCTTATATATTCCAATTTTCTCCGATATTTAAAATTCTCAAAGGAATGCTTAGAACAGGCGAAGAGATTTAGTTGGGAAAATAGAGCAAAGAAAATTATAGAGTTTGTTCGAAAGATAGAAGGTGAACAAAGCGAGCAATGGTATGAAACGACGCAATAGTTGAGGATCATGTTGACGTTTCATAAGAGAATAGAATAAAGAGCATATCACCGGAGCAAGCTGAGGCTGTTGTTTCCGATGTTATTGACAAACGGGAGATTTGCCGAGGAGCAAGAAATCTATGGCTCAGTTGGGGCAAAAAGCTGTAGATGTTGTTACCGAGGAGGAAACAGGTTATCAGCTTCTTCAGGTGAAAATCTGCAGTACAGCGGCAAGATGTATTGAACTCCAGCATGGAAAATCCGCTTTCAGTGTGCCGATTTTGACGAAGCCCCGCCAGATGGCTGGGCGGTTTTCACAAACCGTCAGGTAGAACCCGAGGCGTATCTTCCGGAGCTACCTTTGATCATCCGGGGCCGCCCAACATTGAAGAAAGACTCAGCGGTTCTCATCTTTCGCTGACCTGGCTTCTGGCTCGGAAAGAGGACACGGCGGGGGCAATCGCTACATAGCGATCGGTACGTCATGCCCGACTGTGAAACAGAACTTAGGCCGATGTGAGGATTCACTGAGCAGAGGGCACAGTTGTATCAAACCTTTGAACCCGATAAAACCTGGGAAGGGTAGGAGTATGAAGGACAAGGTTGTTGAAATACGCATTCGAGAGCCATCGGGAGTTCCCCGTAGCAACTACCCTGTGACCTGCGGTATACCGTTTCCACAAGGGCAGTTAAGAGATACTGAAGGACTTAGATTGGAACTAAAGTCGGGACAAGAAATTCCCCTCCAAGTGGTCAAAACTGCTTCCTGGCCGGACAAAAGCGTCAAATGGGCGCTATTCGATTTCCAAATAAGTGTAGAACCCACCGAGGAGAAGATACTAAACCTTCACTTTGGAGAAGGAGTGAGACGGCAGGGACTGCTGCCTTCTCCTTTGTCGGTCAAAGAAACAGAGGATTCAATGTGCGTCAATTCAGGACCCTTGACTTTTGAGGTGAAGGCAGGAGGACCACATCCCTTCCAGAAACTCAATTGTGATGGGACTCTTGCATTGAGGCAGGGATTGCCTCTGCTCACACTTCGGTCCGGAGGCAGGCTCTACACCGCTTACGACCCTGACTCAACGGTTGTGCTGGAAGACTGCGGACCGCTTCGGGTGGTACTGAAGTGCGAAGGGCAATATGTGACAGAAGGAGGGTCAAAATTTCTCAATTATATAGTCCGAATCTATGCCTACGCTGGCCAGCCCTTTCTGCGGATATACCACACCCTTGTAAACAGAGAACCAACAGAGAAGGTGGAGATTTCCGAGCTCTCCTTCCATTTGCCTCTGGTTGTTTCTAACAATGCAACCGGATATGCCCTGGGCACAGCCGATCACTACAAGCCTTTCCGGGTACATCGGATGAAGGATGAGCTTTCTCTTTGTATTCCTACAGAGGAGGGTCCAACTCCCTCAGTTCGGCAGGCTGCAGGTTATTATCTGGTAAGACCGGGAGAAGATGGCAGAAGTGAGTCCAAATATCCCGGTCCCCAGTGGCACTCCCCTATGCTCGGCTCGGCTACGCTGGCCGACGGAGACAGAGGGGTTACGCTTATGCTCCGCTATCCCTGGCACAATGCTCCCAAGGAGTTTCACTTGGATTCGCAAGGCATCACGCTGTACTTGTATCCTTCCTGGGAGCCGCCGCTTGAGCTTTACCGAGGAGTAGCCAAGACCCACGAAATGCTCATTCTGTTTCACCTTGAGAAGCCGGAGGAGTTGGAGTTAAAGCGGCAGGCTCTCGCCTTCCAGGAACCGATGGTAGCTACTGTAGCTACTCGGAACTGGATGGCGGCCTCCGGCGCCTTCGGGCCCCTGTTTCGGTATCAGCCGAAGAAATACGCCTGGTATGAGTACATCTTTCGTCGGCTCTTCGAGCAGTGGGTCTGGAATCCGGACAAAACCTATCACAAAGGCACAACGCTTATGGATTTCGGTGATCACTGGGTTCCCAGTCGCGGCGGGCAGTGGAAAAACAACGAGATGGATTTTGGCTATGCCTTGATACTACAATTCGTGCGCACTGGGTATCCGGTCATCTTCCCCTGGATCGAGCAGGTGGTTATGCACCAGATAGATGTGGACACCTGTCACGATTCAGAAAACCCCGTAGAGATTGGCTCACAGCGCTATCACTACGCTGACCACGGATGGCACGTGCCCTTCATCGAGCAGGGCTGGGCATTTCCTGTCCAGCTCTGCCATGAGTGGCTGGAGGGGCCGCTGTTCTTCTACTTCCTCACCGGCTACCGGCGGGCGCTTGAGACAGCATTAGCCAGAGCCGAGCACTTCGTCCGGGCAATCGAAGCAGGCTACCACCGCCAAAAGACCATCGCCCGTGTTTCTGGATACCCGTTGATGGCACTCTCTACTATGCAGGCTAACTTTCCCAATGAGAGTTATATTCAGGCCTGTGAGAGGATTCTGGACTGGCTGGAGAAATGGACCAAAGAAGAGGGGGCTCTTATCTGGAATACTTTTGGTCCAGAAAGGGTGGATATGGCAGAGGGAGCGCTGGGACACGGTGTGATTATGCAAGGGTTAATGCGTTACCACCGGGTCACCGGCAGCAAACGCGCCTGGAAGTTGCTGGTCGAGTCGGCTGAGTATGCCCGAAAGACTGTTTTTACACCAGAAGACTTTGCGGTAAAGCTCAGCAGCCTGCGGCGCAATTATCTTGCCCCCGGGGAGTCCGATTTCATCATCGAGCCTTTGGCCTACCTGGCTGAAAGGACAGGCAATAAGAAATATCTGGAGATAGCTTACAAGAATCTGAAGCTTGCTTTGGTGGCACGGGATGCTGTTCGAGGCCCAGGCCATCCCCCCACTGAAGAGTATCGTTTCTGGCTCCCATTCTTGGATTATGCCGACCGGGCAGGAATTTTGAGGGACTTGATACTGTGTTGAAAATCTCTCATGCTAATCAAAGGAGGCGAGGACGGAAAGGAAGGCAGAGGCGATATACTTTTTGGATTTAAGTCGCTGTGAGCCGGCCGAAGCCCTATCCCATAACAGCGGGTCCGGGGTCTGGACCATGGTGAACTATGA
Organism: Candidatus Latescibacteria bacterium 4484_181; assembly: GCA_002049985.1. Lineage (GTDB taxonomy): Bacteria > Latescibacterota > MVCY01 > MVCY01 > MVCY01 > MVCY01. The sequence goes on along the minus strand of MVCY01000011.1, from coordinate 6,560 downwards.
GATTGAGCAAGGCCACGGGGTGATGCTTTTCGCTAATTCCTTAACTGATTCCCCATCCGTGAGCTTGAAGCTGAATGTCGCCGGCTCCTGCGGAATCTACCTTCAGATGCTCAATGAAGTCGGCCAGGGACAGAAACGCTATATTCCCACCTGCTATCTTGTGTCTTTTCACAACAGGCCTGGATTCTGTGGCACTGCTGCTGAAGAATCCATGTTTCAGCCCTCGATGTAGCTACCTGCGTGCAGGATGATTGAGTGCAGTACCTGGTGATGCACATTTCCTGCTTCGGAGAGGACAATGGGTCGGAGCAGATACCTCACATCCGGGAGTTTGTCAATTTGGTTAGGGATACCAAGACAAAGATATATGCGGATGTCTATCCCCGCTGTATGCCTCCCCGTGCCTATCGAATGATAGCGATGAGCTATTATGAGGCAGCTGCCGAGGGTCTGACTTTCCGGGACTCTTTTAAACGATATTCACATCAGCGAATGGGCTTTCGTTGACAAGCTCGGTCATAAAGACGATCTGGCAGCCTGGAAAGGCAGAGGTGATAAGACTGATGGCGGGTTGTTCCCGCGGTCTCTCTGAATGGTGACAAGATGGGACGGGAATTCTCGTTGCCAACCGATGGATAGCCTTCCTTTAGGCAAAAGACAAGGGGGTAGATATATGCGCAGTTTCTGTTCTGTGTCGATAGTCGGCCAGAGCTCTCCAAGGGTGGTTTCAATATGGAGACGGCAGAGATGCAAAGAAGCGAGAGATTTGTTTCTGCTTGAAAGGATAGGATATAACTGCAGATGCCGGGGGTTCATTGAGATCTCGGATTTTGCCGAAGAATTACTGGAATACGGCCTTTAGGCTATCGCTCCCCCAAGGGTGAATTCTGCCCCCAACAACAGGTTCTAGGTTAGAGTAGGCAGATTATACTGAGAGAGACTTTAAAGCCAGTTCGCTGTGCCGCTTCCTCGTTCGCCCGAATGTAGAGCTTCCCCCTCAGATCGTTCCCCCAAAATTTTCTCATAGGAAACCATTGCACCTCCCTTTTTATTTTAAAACGGGGAATCCTCTCATCACAAACAATGTTTTGCTCTGAAAAAAATCTTGTTGACTTTTTCGGAAAAGATATTATCATATATATGAGCATAAGTAAGAAGAGGCGAGCGTGGAAAAGTGATTAGGCAAAGGTATTTCGGGAATATATACGCAATCTGTATTATGTAAAGGTTTTTCGGTTTCTGCCGAAGGAGTCTTGTGTCTCGGAGAAAGTCTATTATGGGTGAAAAAAAGAGAGGAATCCAGTCAGCCAAGTCCACTGCACAGATGATCGAGGGGTTTGTAAAGAAAAAGGGTGAGCAGATTATCAACCCTTCGAATCCCCTTCCAATCTACTGTCAGGTGGAGAATTTCTTGAGACAACTGATTTGTGAACTTTCTCTCAGCAAAGGCACTCGACTGCCCTCGGACAGAAGATTTGCCGAACTTTTGAGCATCTCTCATCTCACCCTTCGCAGAGCTCAAAAACGCTTGTGTGAGCAAGGATTACTGCTTAAGAATCATGGAAAAGGCACCTTTGTGGGCGATACGAGCCAGCTCCGAGTAGAAAGAGAAAAAGGCTCAGAACAGCGGTTTATCGGTCTGGTTATCCCTTCTGTTGAGTACTACTATTCGGAGCTCATTAGGGCAGTTGAAGAGAAAGCCAGAGAAGCTGATCTTAAACTTGTGCTCTCAATCTCAGACTGGTGGGATCCAGCAGAAGAAAACCGTCAACTTCAGAGGCTTATAGGCCTTAAGGGAATAAGGGGTATTCTTATAAAGAGGCGAGTTTCAAGGTATAAAGACCTCATGCGACTGGGTATCTCAGTGGTGTGTATCGACAGGGATGTCTCAGACATGGGACTCAGTTGCGTATTCTTTGATGACCGGCGGGGAGCAAAGATGGCTGTGACCCACCTGGTGAGTCTTGGACACAGACGGATCGGTTTCGTCTCCCCGATGCCGGAGAACCTAAGAAACCAAGAGAGATTTTTGGGCTACAAAGACGCCCTCAAAGAGGCTCAAATTCCCTATGATGAAACCATTGTAGTGAAGAAAGATCCAGATAGATTTGAGGGTGATTTAGAGAAGCTTATGAAGAGTCCTGCAAGGCCAACCGCCATTTTCTGTATTAATGATTATTGCGCCTCTATGGTTGCAGAGTATGTAAGCCGTCTGGGGATCAGCGTGCCCGAAGAGTTAGCCATCTGTGGGTATGACGGTCCTGACTTGAAGAGGGGTCCACTCTCCTTCTTGACTACAATCTTTCGCAATAGATATATTATGGGCACCAAGGCGGTGGAAATCCTTCTCAGACAGATGAGAGCAGACAGAGAGAGGAATGTCGAGTGTGTAATCTTGAGTCCAGAGCTAATAGTGAAAGGATCCTGTGGCGCAAAGGCAATATCTTCATACGGGTCTATGACTCATCTTTCCAATCTGGCAAGGTATGCTTAGATGATTTCACTGCTACACAAGTAGAAAAAGGGGTGCCAAATGAGGAAGAGAGTTTTTGCCGTGGTCGTTGGAATAGTGTTTCTGGGCTCGCTTCTTATCTCCGGCTGCAGTTCTCCCACAGAGATCCACCGTCGGGATGGGAGGCTCTATTTTCTCAACAATACGCGGCCGGCTACTCGTCTTGACCAGGGGACATTATCTCGAGAGGTAGTGGTGGAATTCGAGGGTGTTCCATACGTGATACCCTTTAATATGGATGGTGATGGCAATCCAACTGGTGCGGGCCCGCGAGAACTGACCGACCGTCCACTTCCGGGGGGAACCAAGGTTTTTCTGAAATGCACCGTTACCTCTCTGAACGGCGAGCGAAAAACCGAAACAATCACTGTCACCATTGACGGTAATATGACCGTAGAAGCCTATTGGGAGAAGTGGAGCAGCACCCGTTGCGCGTTCTTGCTCCGGGTTGTTCCCGGTCGATGGGACGGAATTACCATCGTGGAATAGTACGTAGCGTAACTGAAGGTTTAACCTCTTGCCAAGAGGGGAGATGTTTATGGTGCCGAGACTTTTGTTGTTTTGCACTCTCTGGGCACTCACTGCCGATGCTGCCTCAGCAAAGCTGAACGTATGGCATGTAGGTGGGAAAGAACGCCGCTGGGCCCAGTGGGAAGAAAGCGCAGTGGTTATGGATGATACCTCCAATCCTGGAAGAATCCGCCCTCAGGAGTTTCATCCGGAAGAAAATATTGTGAGAACCCTTTTTTCTGGAAAAATAGAGACGGACTGGTCCAGTCGTCCCCCCAGTCTCACCCTCTATTACAGAGAGGGCATGCCCTGTTGCTGGTGGGGCATCGCTGGAGGAGAGGGTAGGTCATTACCTTTAGTGGACGGCGACTGGGACAACTCCTATTCCTGGGAGCTTAACGAGCAGTACGCCCCTCACATTGGAGAATGGTTTACCATAGACCTTGGCATCCCCATGCCAGTGAATAAGGTTGTCTTTGGCCCTCCTCAAACCGATCAGCTGACGCCTCTTCTCAATCGTCCGCGGAGAGAGAATTATATGAAGGGCTACAAGTTCTCCGCAGCCAGGGAGAAACCCGACTGGCTGGACGAAGAGCACTCACTTTATCGGGGCATAAGAGAGTGGACGAAAGAGTGGACGAATATTCGTCAGTTCAAAGATGTGTTGGTCGAGAATATGGAAAATACCAAGAGTCTGACGGTAATCGCTTTCCCCACTCAATATCTTCGTTTTTTCAGGATACAGAATACAATAGAAGCTCCTTTTGAAATTGGAGAGATAGAGATTTACGGAGAAGGGTTCACCTCGAGAGCTTGTTACACTTCTAAAATAATCGACCTACAGCAGATTGCCAACTTCGGCAGAATTTGGTGGAAGGCAACGAAGTGGAGAAGAAATCCAGAAGGGGTTGTTGAGCGCGTTCCTGAGGTGAGTGCCAGGATGGTTGTAGAAACCCGGTCGGGAAACGATACCACTCCTCTGATTTACCACCAATATACCGACAAACATAGACTAAAAGTGGTTGACGAGGATACTTGGCTGAAACTGGAACCATATCAGCCAGGAAAACCAATAAGGCCGTATATGCGGGGTCCGGTTACCTACGACGAGGAGAATTGGAGTCACTGGTCGGTTCCCGCTTATCAATCACCGGGAAAGCAGATAATATCACCTGGCCCGGCAAGGTATTTCCAGTTCAGGATCACCATCTGGACTGACGATTTCCGAGAGACCATCAGTGTGGACTCGCTCTGGTTCGAGTTCTCCTCCCCACCCCTTGCTGAAAAGCTTCTGGGCGAGATAGCCCTTTTGAATGATCCCAGTCCACCGGGGGAAATCTCCGTCGTTGATCCAGGCGCTCCCGCTACCTTTACCTACGACATTAAAGCCAGTTTCTCCTCTCCCCTGCAGAGCGGATTTGATTCTCTCCAAATCAATCTGCCTTCCCAGGCCCTTTTCAAGAGACTCCAGGTGGGAAATAGAGACGGTTTTGTTACCATTGCATGTGAAGACTCAGTCTTAGGATCTTCAGTTTACAAGGACCTATTAACCGGCAAGAGAATTTATGTTGACACTGCCTCTCCTGAGAAAATGGTGCTCTACTTCCCCTCTCAACCTATTGCCCCTGGGTCCTGGGACAGACTCAGAGTGGTTTTCTGTAGCTCAGTGTTGGTCTACGGAAACCGATTCACTGGCAAAGTCTGGAAAAGTGGCAGAGAGACCCTCCCGCAGACCATCCAGCCAGGGGATGCCAACAGTGAGGTTACCACTGATAAACTTACCGTTCTGGTGAAAGAACAATGCCTGGGAACTGTTTTAGATGCTGTGGAGGTTTCACCTAAGGTCGTGACGCCTAACGGTGATGGAGCAAACGATGCGGCAAAATTTTCGTACAAATTGCTTCAAATAACTGGAAAAGTTGAGGTTGAAATTGCAGTCTTTGATCTTTCCGGTACGAGAGTGAGAACAGTATACCGGGGAAGCGAAGCAAGGGGTATTTACGAAGTTGAGAACAAAGGTTCCAAGTTTTGGAAGGGAGACAACCAGCAGGGGGAGCTTGTAGCTCCCGGCCTCTACATCTGGCAAATATCAGTGAGCTCTGACAGCGGATGCTTCAACAAAATAGGGACAATAGCAGTTGTGTACTGAGAGATTCAACTCTTTTTGAACCTGGTTTCGAAGATCGTTAACCAGTGAGGTAAGAACATGGACAGAGAAGAGGGGAATAAGAAGGTGAGCCTGAGAACAACAGGCGCTTTTCTTTTGATTTTCATATTATTGAGTTCACTGAAGCTGAGTGCACGGGTTTACACGATCGGGGACAAGCCCCAGTGGGAAAGATGGAAATATCCAAAGGGAACTATTGAGATTAGTGACCAAGGAGAAGTGAAGCCGGTCTATTTCCATAAGCAGATCAATGCAGTAGCCAATGCTCACAGATTTAAACATCTAAATGCCAAGGGCAAGGAGGTTGTGGGCGGGATTAAAGATGCTGGGTCCAACCCGAAAGATGCCCCCAACATCTTGGATGGCAATCCCGACACCTGGTGGAAGCCAGATCCTGAGGATGACCTGCAGGACTGGTGGGTGGACATCGATTTAGGGCGAGTCGTCGCTGCCACTAAAGTTCGCCTGATTTTCCCTGACACCACAGGAGCAAAGCCCTTCGAGCAATTTACAGTGTATGCCTCTCCTGGAATATCCACTGTGTCGGGAAAGGATATATTCGACTATATAATCGTTGGAAGAACCACTGAACCGAACAAAAGTGAGGTGGTGGAATATGACCTCTGCTATACCAGACACGGAGAGGCGGATACTACCAAGTACGGGGAATACTGGGAAGAGACGGCCGACTTCCTTCCCACGCAATATGTGGGGATTGTCCTGGATGCAAAGAACAAAGACGCGGCTTTGGCAGAAGTGGAGGTCATCACTGTGGGAGAGAATCTGGCTTTGAGGACAGTAGAGAGGGGTGGAAGCTGGATGCCGGGGTCAGGGAAACCGAACAATGCCCTTTTTGATGGAGATATGGAGACTATGTGGCCGCTGCCTATGTGTTCGGACACAGAATGGGAAAGTCGGAAGGCATATTTTGAGTGGGACTTAGGTGCCCTTTTTTGGCTGGATGAGATACATCTGTTAGGGTATAACCCAGGGTGGGGAGGCTTCGGGCTAAGGAGGCCAGATCGCTGGATTGAGGGCTATATTATAATGATCTCCGATGGGGCGAGGACTCCCGGAGGCAAGCTCGATTATGAGCCTCTGATCGATGTCTACAACCGAGAGATACCACAACGCCGGTTCTTCAAACATACTTTCCCTCGCCGGAAAGTGCGATATCTATTTCTCCGCACGGCCCACGGCTTGAGCAGTTGGCGCACAGAAAGTGCCGATATTTTCGAGATACAACTGTATGGACAGGGCTATCCTGCTCGCGTGACTATGGAATCCGACCTGATAGATTTGGGGGCACTTATCGGGGATAAAAGGAGCAAGAATATCACCCAAATAAGCTGGGTGGCGAAAGCTCCTCCT
>MVCY01000083.1 GCA_002049985.1 Candidatus Latescibacteria bacterium 4484_181 | reverse complement strand
TTTGACTCTGGCGGAGATGGCGCGGGAGAAGATTTTCCGCTACGGGCCGAAAGCGAAACAGGACGTAGACAGAAATCTCTGTTCACAGCAAGTGGAGGAGATCACACAGGTGAATATTCTGGTAACGGGTCTGATTGGAGGTTTGGGTGGAGATAAGTGCCGTAGTGCTGCCGCCCATGCGATAAATTACGGGATAAGGGTTCTTGAGCCCACCCGTCGTTGCCTGCACGGAGAGATAGTGAGTTTCGGGATAGTGGCTCAGCTTATTATGGAAAAGGAATGTGCGAGGCCGAAGAGGAAAGAGAGTTGCCAAGAAACTTGGCTTTTCACCAATCAATCAAGATTAATCAGGGGGTAGAGAATGTTAGACAAAGAGCTCTTGGACATCCTTGCCTGCCCAAAATGCAAGGGTGACTTGGAATATGATCAGGAGAATCAGAGGCTGGTATGCTGGGCCTGCAAGCTTCGCTACCGGATCGAGGATGACATCCCAATTATGTTAATCGATGAGGCGGAGAAGTTTGAGTAACCCTGCGCATAGGGTTCCAACCCTTATATTTGGATTTTTCTTGACACTTGCTGTTCAATCTTTTATTTTAGCTTCACGGGAGCGATAGAATGGTCAGGCGTATTTCCCAGAAAGCGGGATTGCCTTTTGGTACCAGAAACTGGAGAATGTTCTTCTTCGGGTTAGGTGTGATACTTATCGGGTATATCTTCTTAAGCATCCCACCTGCCCAGGGGGTATTCTCCCTCACCCTTGCTCCTATTCTCTTGGTGGCGGGCTACTGCATCGTAATTCCGCTGGCGATTTTGCTCCGGGACCGCAGAGAGTCCGAAGCACGAAGCACAAAGGGGAGAGCCCAAAAGGATTGAATTTCTCTCTGGTCAATGGGCGGTTAGCTCAGGGGTTCAGAGCGCCTGCCTTACAAGCAGGAGGTCGCTGGTTCAAATCCAGCATCGCCCACTAGTTTGTTCTTAACCCAGATTCTGAAAGACCCCTCTGAAGATTTTTCTATCTATCGCACAAATTCTGACGAAAAGTGCCGATCTCACAGGAAACATGCTCTATTTCACCTTGAAGAGGGACGTAGGAGCCGTCTCCAGACGCCGATGGAGTCGGGCTCTGAAGAGCCCTCCGACAGAAATAGATATCTTAAGTGAGCCCACAGTACTGCCAGCGACTCCATTTTCCCGACAGAATCTGCAGATGTCTCAAGGTTTCATGGATAGATAATTAGCCCTTTGCGCTCTTTAAAAATGCCTTCTGATACACCCCATATTGGCTGTCCCGACAGGGACAAGATGCTTGTAGCAAATATGGCCAGCCATCTATTCGAAGTCCCTCCAGGGACGATGTCTCTTTCTATTTTACATAAGTTTTCGGAATGCGGCTTTAACGTTAGTGAGATTAGATAGAAAGGAGATGGTGAATGTCGAAGACCTCCACGGGCGGATTTGGTGGACTGACACTCCGTTCAGTGCTCATAGGTGTGGTTATAGCGGTCATCATAAATATGTGGGGACCTTTTTCCATCTATAGGCTCCATTCTTCTCTGGTCACTGACGACTACATGCCGTTGGCGGTCGTCTTCCTGTTTCTGCTGGTGGTTGCTGTCTTAAATGTAATTTTCAAGCTGATAAATCCCAGATTTGGACTCTCTATCTCTGAACTGATTATTGTATTTATAATGGGATTGGTGGGGGCTTCAATCCCGACCTATGGTCTTACTGGCCACCTGATAGCCACTATTGCAGCGCCTTACTATTTTGCCACCCCTGAAAACCATTGGGCAGAGTACCTACACCCTCACATACCGAGCTGGCTTGTCCCGAGCAACAAAACGGGGGCGATGACCTGGTTCTTCGAAGGATTACCAGAGGGGGCTAAGATTCCCTGGGCGGCCTGGGTGATTCCACTGTTCTGGTGGCTCAGTTTTGTCGCTGCTCTGTTCTTCGTCCTTTTCTGCATAATTGTTATTTTGAGAAAACAATGGGTGGAGAAAGAGAGGCTTATTTTCCCTCTGGCCCAGGTCCCTCTGCAGATGGTGGAAGGGGCTGAGAGTAAGTCTCTACTTCCGCATCTATTCAGGAATCGGGGGTTCTGGATCGGTTTTGCGATTCCTGCAGCAATAATAGGCTTTATGATTGCCAATTGGTTCAATCCTCTATTTCCCAGAATCCCGATGTCCGGTTCAAGGATAATGATAGGCAGCGGGATTACCTTCGGCAGAGGATTCCCTAATATTGCAATGGTCATTTCCTTCCCTATGCTTGGTTTAGCCTACTTGATGAGCTTGGATGTTCTGCTCGGTATCTGGTTGTTCTATCTTCTGGCAGTTATTCAAGTAGGTATTTTCACGCGGATAGGGTACAGTCTTGGTTCTGCCAAGGTCTATTGTTCCCATTACCCTACTATTGGTTGGCAGGGCGCCGGTGCAATGATATTTATGGTGCTGTGGGGTCTGTGGATGGCCAGGAGCCATCTGAAGGATGTGTTGCGAAAAGCCTTTAATAGGCGTTCTGAAGTGGACGATTCAGGGGAGCTTCTCTCCTATCGGACCGCTGTCCTTGGACTTATTTTAGGCCTGACGTATATCTGCTCCTGGCTCTACCAGGCAGGAATGCAACCCAAGGTTTTGTTGATATTTGTGCCTATTGCCATAATATTCTATATCGGTGTTGCTAGATTGGTTGCAGAAGGAGGATTGGTCTACATAAGGGCCCCACAAGTGCCCCAAGTTACCACCACCTATATCCTTGGAAGTAAAGCCATCTCACCTGGTAGCATGGCTGTTCTGGCTATGTCATATGCGGCTATTGTCGAGATAAAAGCCCACTTCGTTTCCAGTGCCGCCCACGCTGCCAAGCTGGCTGATGCTATTAAGTTGAAGAAGAAAGAGGTTCTGCTGGCGATTTGTATCGCTTTGCTTGTAAGCGTATCTGTTTCCATATGGTACACCCTTTCTATGGGATATGAACACGGGGCATATAATTACGGAAGATTTATGTTCCGATCCGGAGCAACCCTGCCGTATGAGAACTCGGTTACCGATATGATAAACCCATACGGGACGGACTGGAGAAGGCTTCTGTTCTTGGGAATAGGGGCAGTAGTTATGGGTGGGCTCACATTTATGAGATATAGATTTGTCTGGTGGCCTATCCATCCTCTGGGTTATACTGTGGCCTCAACCTTGCCCATACAGCAGACAGTCTTTTCCATATTCCTTGCCTGGGCTATCAAAACGATTATCATTAAGATAGGCGGGGTTTCGTTGTATCGCAAGGCCTTACCCTTCTTCCTGGGAATAGTTCTGGGACATTTCTTCGCCGCTGGCATCGGTAATCTGGTAGATTGGGGATGGTTCTTCGGACATGGACATGAAATAAGTGGATGGTAGTGAAAAGAGATGAAAAGACCGGATATGTTCTTGCTTGAAGACGTGTTGATTATTCTTGCTATTTTCTCTCTGTGGCCAACAATACTGGGATGGCAAGGGGCTTTCTGCAAGGTGGTTCCCTATCTGTCGCTGGGGGCGATGGTAGTCGTCTTTGTCCGTCGCCTCAGACGAAGGGAGTGAACACTGTTGAAGAAAAACCGTAGTCTTAACTCATTCAGCCACTGTTTGAGACTTTTCTATCTGTTGGCGATCATGCTGCTTACCCCACAGAACGTCAACGGCGAGAGCACGAAGGAGATGAATCTGAAGGGAGATCGGCTGCTTCAGAACAGAAGATATCAGGAGGCAATTTCGATTTGGCAACAAGCACTGCAGAAGAGTCCCGATGATGTTAGCATACTTGTCCGTTTGGGAGTTGCCTTATCGTTACTGGAGAGATATCCTCAGGCAGAGGCCGTTCTGAACCGGGCCCTGGAGGCTGAGCCCGATAACCCTAAGGTGCTCTATAATCTTGGCTTGGTCTATCTAAGGCAGAACCAGGACGAGAAAGCGCTACGCTGTTTCTCCAAAACATTGGAGTTAGTTAATTGGTATCCTGAGGCGAATTACCATATGGGACTTATCTATGAAAGGGAGGGCCTGGAAGGCAAAGCAATGGAGTTTTATGTCAAGGAAGTGAACAATAACCCTGCGTCTGCTAAGACCTGGCAGCGACTATTAACCCTCAAGGAAAAGTTGAAGCTGGAGGCAACTGCTACACCTCAAAGCACCGGAGTTTTGCCTCAAACAGTTGCCTTGGGTCTTATCTGCAGAAAGAGGGAAAAGCAGGAGAGGCCGCGGGCTTCTGAGGGGCACGTGACTTAGTGTCAGTTAGTCATCACCTTCTGTCAATGGGGCTGTTCCCGCCAGACAGTGAGCAGTCTGCACTTATAGGGCTTATGGACAATTCTTGAGTAATCCAGAATTAAAGGTTTCTATTAAGGACTCTCTACCCTTAGAAAAGGAAGTATGATGAACAACCTTAGAAAAGGAAGTATGATGAACAAACTTGGCAAATACTTGTTGGTGCTAATTGGGATTCTCTTGCTTTCCTCCGTTACCGTGTTCGATCCAGCCTATATCACTGACAAGATACTTAGTAGGCTGGTGAGGCTTCCGGAAGGAGGAGCTGAAACAGTCCCTGTCCCAGTGGAAAAACACCTTAAGGAGGCGTTGGATCTGGTTACTGTGGCCCGGACCAGACGAATTTTGTCGGATTTAACCTCCTGGGGCACAAGGGCTGTAGGTTACCCTGGCAATAGGAAGGCCTGCGAATATATAAAAGGCCGATTCGAAGAGATCGGGTTGGAGAAAGTGACCATTGATACATTTAAGGTCACAGTCCCAATAGACAAGGGGGCAAGGCTCCGGATTCGTTCTACTGGAGAAGAGGTACCCCTTTATTGTTTGTGGCCCAATAATGTCAAGACCCCCACGCTGCCTGAGGGAGGTATTACGGGGAATCTCATATATGGCCGAAAAGGGGACTTTAAGGATTTAAATGGGAAACGAGTAGAGGGCAGCATCGTCCTTCTAGATTTCGACTGTGGCCAGAATTATATAAATGCTCGCATGCTTGGGGCTAAGGCTGTAATCTTCTTTGACAGCGGTGTTGTTAACCAAAAACAGGCAGCGGATAAGTTCCTGAAAGTTCCGGCTGATATTCCCAGGTATTGGGTAGAAAAAGAGGATGTGGCTCCATTGCTGAGGCTGGCAGAGTCGGGCCAGGCCGAGGTTACATTGACTGCAAGGATGGACTGGGAGGAGGTGGAGACCTGGAATGTTTACGCCTACTTGTCTGGTTCTGAGGAGCCGATGCCGGAAGGCGGCAGGTGGAAAGATCAGCTTATTGTGGTGGAAGCTTATTATGACGCCATATCAGTGGTGCCCCGCTTGGCCACCGGCGCCGAGAACGCCTGCGG
>MVCY01000010.1 GCA_002049985.1 Candidatus Latescibacteria bacterium 4484_181 | reverse complement strand
ACCGAAGGACAGACGGTGGAAATCAAAGATAAGGTGGTCTATGTGAATGGGAAAAGAGTCCCCGATCCTCCGAAATCTAAACGGATTGATCCTCGGATCTTTCCGGCAGGACTGAGCAATCGGGATAATTTCGGGCCGGTTAGGGTACCTCGAGGAATGGTCTTCGTAATGGGCGACAACAGAGACAACAGCTACGACAGCCGTTATTGGGGGTGGGTGCCCAAGGAGAACATAAAAGGCAAGGCGATGATAATCTACTTTTCGTGGAATAAAGATGCTCCCCTATGGGATATCTGGCGCTGGTCGTCAGGGAGTTTGTGATTCAAACTTTCCGTATCCCAAATAGAATTAGAATTCGCTAAGTTTTTTCAGGATAAAAGGAGTCTTGAGAGATGAAAGTGAGAAAGGCGGTGATCCCGGCGGCCGGTCTGGGAACAAGGTTTCTGCCGGCAACAAAGGCGCTGCCTAAGGAGATGATGCCCATTGTGGACAAGCCGGCCATTCAATATATCGTTGAAGAGATAGTGACCTCAGGTATAGAAGATATCCTCATAATCACTGGCCGGGGCAAACGAGCGATCGAAGATCACTTCGACAAATCCTTTGAGTTAAATTCGGTGCTGAGAGAAAAGGAAAAAGTCGAGATTTTGAGAACCTTAGAGGAGATTGAGCGACTGGCGGATATTCACTACCTGCGCCAGAAAGAAGCCCTGGGAACTGGGCATGCGATTCTTAAAGCGAAAAATCACGTTGCCGGTGAGCCGTTCGCTGTGCTCTACGGCGATGACTTAGTGAAGGCAAATACTCCTTGCATCAGGCAACTCAGCGATCTTTACGAAAAGTACAGTTCTTCTATTTTGGCCGTGGCTGAAGTACCCGAGGAGAAGATAGGCGATTACGGGATAATCAAGGCCAAAAATATAGGTGATATTTATTTAGTTGAAGACCTGGTAGAGAAACCTGAGGCCAAGAAGGCGCCCTCTAATTTAGCTCTGTTGGGCAGGTTTATCTTGGAACCGGAGATATTTGACATCCTGCAGAAGACGAAACCTGCTGAAGACAATGAGCTTAGATTGACAGATGCCATTAAGACTCTGGCCAAAACCCATGTGGTCTATGCGCATAAGATCAGTGGAGAGTGGTTTACTGTTGGAGATCGGTTGCCCTACTTGGTGGCAACTGTGGAGTTTGCCTTGGCACGGGAGGACATAGGACCAAAATTTAGGGAATATCTTATTGCCCTTTCCCAGAGATGGAGAGAACAATAGGGTCTTCTCTACGGAAGCAGAAGACTGGAAACCTGGAGTTGGTTGAGGTTATAGATTTAGATGGGCGCAAGTTTCCTCCCCGGCTGAAATCCCTTTTGAAAAAGATCGGTGAGGCTGCAGACGAGTTTGGGGTTAATGTCTACCTGGTGGGGGGATTACCCAGAGATATTTTGTTAGGCCAACCGAATTTGGATGTTGACATCGTGGTAGAAGGCGACGGTATTGCCTTTGCAAAACAATTCAGTCGGCAGGAAAGGGGAGAGGTGAAGCCCCACAAGCAGTTTCAGACCGCAATTGTTGTCCTGCCCAGGGGGTTCAAGATTGATGTGGCAACCGCCAGGACAGAGAGATACGAAAAGCCCGGCGCGCTGCCTACGGTGGAAGTCAGCGGAATTAAAGATGACCTTTATCGGCGGGATTTCACCATCAACAGCATAGCCATCCAGCTTAATCGGAGATGCTATGGAAAAGTGATAGATTACTTCGGCGGGCATCAGGATCTGAAAGCGGGCATAATCCGGGTGCTTCACCAGTTGAGTTTTGTAGACGACCCGATGCGTACCATTCGGGCAGTGCGGTTTGAACAGCGCTATGGCTTCAACATTGAGCAGAAGACGGAACGGCTGTTGCGAGAAGCAATTCAGGCAGGACTTCTGGATAAGGTCTCCAGCGAACGCATCGGCAAAGAGATCACTCTCATCCTGAAGGAGAAAGACCCTCTGCCAGCGGTTAAACGCCTTTCAGAATTGGGCATCTTGGGGGCTATTCACCCTCAGCTTCGAGCCGACAGACAGACCGAGGTGCTTTTTTTCGAGTTAGGAAAAATCTTCTCCTCTACTGCTGTGCCGCGTCACCTCCACAGGTGGGTCCTTTACCTTCTGGCTCTGCTTTACCCCCTGTCCCCAGAGGTCAGAAAACAGGTGGCAGAGCGCTTGGCTCTCTCCAAAAAGGTAAGAGATTGCGTCAGTAAGCTTGAAACCGTTGAAGAGAAGATAAGACTTCTGGATGACCCAAGTCTGAAGCCGAGTCGGGTGTATTTTTCCCTTCGGAACCTTCCGACGGAGGTGCTGCTTCTTATGGCTGCCAGGGCAAAACCCATAAGTAACCGGATCTTTCTCTATCTTGAGAAATTGAAGACCGCCAGGACGGAGATATCGGGGGAGGAGCTGAAGCAAATAGGCATACCCTCCGGCCCTATCTTCCAAAAAATCCTGGATATGGTACTGGCGGCCAGATTGGACGGAGAGGTCGATTCAAAGCAAGAAGAGCTTAAGCTGGCAGAAGAGATCTGGAGGGAAGCAAACAGATGAACTCCTTGGCTCAGTTGTTCCTCTTTCTGCCCGGTATTCTTCTGGCCCTCACTCTCCATGAGGTAGCCCACGGATGGGTTGCTGACAGATTGGGTGACCCCACTGCGAGGTTGTCTGGGAGATTGAGCCTCAATCCTCTAGTGCATCTCGATCCACTGGGCACGCTTATGCTTTTTATCGCCCACTTCGGCTGGGCAAAACCAGTGCCGATCAACCCTTATTACTTCAAAGATCCTAAAAGAGATATAATCTGGGTCTCTCTTGCCGGGCCAGCGGCAAATGTACTGGCCGCCGCCTTATGCGGAGTGCTCTTCAGGTGGTTTAACTCTTTAGACCTTAGACTATTATCAACAATGGCTGTATATGCCGTCCTTATTAACCTTATCCTGGCTGTCTTCAATCTAATTCCTATTCCGCCTCTGGACGGTTCAAAGGTATTGATGGGACTGCTACCAGCTGGGCAAGAGTACAGATTCCACACACTGGAAAGGTGGGGACCGGTTATCCTGATAGGGATTATTTTGCTCAACTATTATGTTCCTGTTCTCTCCCTGGTTATCTCTCCCTTTGTAAATTTTTTTGGGAAACTCTTTACGGGGTATAAGTTCCTTTAGACCCAGCCTGATAACAACGAGAACATAGGATGAGACAGAACAGTTACCGAAGGTTTTCCTTTAAGAAAGCTGGCACCACCGACAGAAGAGAAACAAGATTCAGGACGTCTCAATTCGGCCAGTTTCCTATGCGGCTGTCCCTATTGTGGTTTATCCTTTTGCTGATAGTGATAGTCTATGGTGTTTATCTTCTCCTCAGATCATAATGAAGATGCAGAGACAGCTCTATGAGCTTCTGGCCATTCTGGCAATTCTCTTTGCTATTGTTCTGATAGCCCTTCCCAGATTCACCTCCTCTTCCAAAAAGGTGGTGGCAGAGCAGGCTACATTAATACTTCGCCAGATTGTGCTTCAGGAAGAGGCTTACCAGAGAGAAAACGGCCGCTATATCGGTGTAAGTGGAGGCAAGATCAGGAATATACTCTCTGCGGGCGAATCTGACTCTCTGCTTTTTGTTACCATACCGCCCGATTCCCCTTATGCCTATGCGTGGACTCAAGTGACTGACAGCATTTATCGGGTGACTGCCACGGGCAATATAGATTCTGACCCTGACTTAGATGTGTGGAGTGTTGATCAGACAGGGGTCATAGTTCACTTAAGGGTCGACTAATCTGATATGGATAGCATCAAGTTTCTGGGCACAGCCGGGGCCCGGTTTGTAATGTTGAAACAGTTGCGCGCCTCCGGGGGAATATGGTTGGAACTGGCAGGTGCTCGCTTGCTAATCGATCCCGGACCAGGCACTCTGGTCCGGTGTGCTAAAAGTAGACCCAGGCTTGATCCTGCCAAATTGGATGCCATTGTTCTAACTCACAAGCACCTGGATCACTCCTCCGATGTCAATGTAATGATTGAGGCTATGACAGAAGGTGGCTCCAAGAGGCGCGGGCAAGTGTTCGCCCCCTCTGATGCCCTTTTCGAAGACCCGGTGATCCTTCGATATGTGAGAAAGTATGCGGAGAGAATTACGATCCTAAAGCAGGGAGGAGAGTATCAAGTTGGTGAAGTCATATTCAACACCCCGGTGCGGCACCTTCACAGCGTTGAGACCTATGGCCTCAACATCAAGGGCAATGGTAGGTCTGTCTGCTTCATAACCGACACCCGTTATTTCTCTGGCCTGGAGGACTTTTATGAAGGGGATATATTGGTTATTAACCTTGTCCGCTATCAGCTCAAACCGGAGGAGAAAATAGAGCACCTCGACGTCTCTGCCGCCAAGAAACTGATAAGCGGCATCAAACCGCGACAAGTAATCTTGACCCATTTCGGTATGACCATGTTGCAAGCTAAGCCCTGGCAGGTGGCCGCTGAGTTACAGCAGGAGTTAGGGGTGAAGGTAATTGCTGCTAACGATGGGATGAACTTTGAGATAGATCAAGTCTATTTGTAACAAGTATGGGAACAAACCCACGTAGGGAAAGGAGAAGGGAACAATGAAACTGGGAGTGTTCACTGCCCTATTTGGACAGAAGAGTCTGGAAGACGCGCTCGACTACATTACACAGAATGGCGTCTACGTGGTGGAGCTGGGAACAGGAAACTATCCGGGCGATCCCCACTGTAAACCTGCTGAACTTCTAGAAAACCGGAGTGCACTTCAGACTTTCAAAGACCTGCTGGCCAGAAAAGGCGTAGAGATCAGTGCCCTAAGCTGTCATGGAAACCCTCTGCACCCCCAGCAGGAGATAGCCAGGGTGCACCACGAGACCTTTGAGAAAACAGTGCTTTTAGCCGAGAAACTGGGAGTGACACGTGTCATCGGTTTCTCTGGCTGTCCAGGCGACTCTGACGCTGCCAAGTATCCCAACTGGGTCACCTGTCCCTGGCCCGATGACTTCAGCCAGATTGTCAGGTGGCAATGGGAACAGAAGGTTATCCCTTACTGGCAGAAGGCAGGGAAATTTGCCCAAGAGCATGGAGTGAGAATCTGTCTGGAGATGCACCCCGGGTTTGTGGTCTATAACACTGAAACTCTGCTCAGGCTGAGAGAGGCGGTGGGTGAGGTAATCGGCGCTAACTTCGACCCCAGCCACCTGTTCTGGCAGGGTATGGACCCTATTGCCTCAGTTAGAAAATTGGGGTCGGCGATCTTCCATGTCCACGCTAAGGACTGCAGGATCGATCCTTTTAATGCCTCCGTAAACGGTGTGCTGGATACTAAATCCTACGGTGACGAAATCCACCGCTCCTGGATATTCCGTACCGTTGGCTATGGCCACGGTCATGAGTTCTGGAAGGACTTTGTCAGCACCTTAAGAATGGTCGGTTATGATGATGTACTTTCCATTGAACATGAAGACAGCTTGATGTCGGTGAATGAAGGCTTTACCAAAGCTGTGGCCTTTCTTAAAGAGATCCTCCTGACCGAAGCTACCGGTGAAATGTGGTGGGCATAAAGACGACCACGCTGCATAAAGGGACTACGTTGCAGTGCTGAGATCCGGCTGATTTTCTGAATAACTCATTATGCAGAGGTTCAATTCTGTTATGTCCCCCGAGTTGCCCATTTAGAGATCCCAGTAAATATCGAGCTATGAGAACATTGGACGATGGTCCTTTCTTGTGGAGATTCAGACAGATTGAAAAACAGAAACAGCCGGAACAACTTAAGGCATTCCATCAAGAATGGAACTGTCAGTAGCGGCGTGAAGTCTTGACTTCGCCTATGGTGATCCTTGATTCTTTGCCGTCAGGTCTGCCACGCGGTTCTATTTTTGAACAGGGTCCTAACAGAGTTAAGTTAGAGTGAGGAGGAGAAAAATTGCAAGAGGTTTCTGAACAAGAGGTGAGTATACACGATTACCTTCGGATATTGTACAAAGGGCGTTGGATCATTGTAATATCGTTTCTGGCCGTTGTGATCTCCACCGTTTTTTTCACCTTACGAGCAACCCCTATCTATGAGGCAAAGACAACCATATTGATTGAGACCGGAAAGACAGGGGCGGCCATCCCCCTATTTGAGGCACCGGGGTTTACCCGAAGGGAGACAATGATCAACAACCAGGTCCAGATATTGAAGAGCCGTACCATTGCCGAGTTGGTCCTCAACGAATTGAGGAAGTTGTCCGGAAGCCAAACCTTTGCCATTTTCAAGACTGACCTTGGCAGACCCTGGAGCCGTGAAGATGCCCTAAAGACCCTGGAGGAAAGCATTAAGGTTACACCGATTAGGGACACTGACATCGTTGAAATAAAGTGTCAAGCCCCCAGTCCCGAAGAGGCGGTCGCTATTGCGAACACCTTTGCTCATGTATACTATCAGCAACGTCTACAGATGAGCAGAGAGGAGATAAGTGAGACCAGACGGTTTATCGAAGACCAACTGGCCAAGGTCAGAGAGGAGCTCAGGGCTTCAGAGGAGGCACTGCGAGATTTCAAGCAGAAGGAGAAAGTGGTTGCTCTGCCAGATGAAACTAAGGCCTTAGTGGAGCAACTTGCTGACTTTGAAGCTCTGTACAACGAGGCGGAGACAGATCTGGGGAGTTCTCAAACCCGCCTGAACTACTTGAGAAAACAGCTTCGAGAACAACAGAAAGATCTGCCCGAGAAGATAGCGATGGTCTCCAGTCCTTTAATCCAGAATTTCAGAGGCGAGATCGCGAAACTGGAAGGAAAGTATGCCAATTATATCGCCCAGGGGATTTCTGAAGATAATGAAAAAGTGGTGGCGATAAAAAACCGAATCCAGGAGATTAAGAACAAGCTTAAGGAGGAGACCCGGAAATTGCTTTCAGAGAAGCTGGCACCGGAGAATCCCTTATTGTTCTCGCAAGCATTAGTGGATAAAATCCTCACCTTGGAAGTGGAGGTGGAGGCCAGCAGTGCTAAGGCGTCCGCTCTCAAAAGGATTGTCGACCAGTACGCAGAGAAATTACAGGCATTGCCCGAAAAAAGCCTTGAGCTGGCCAGACTGGAGCGAACTGCTCAGGTGAATGAAAAAATATATATTATGTTGATGGAAAAATCCCAGGAGGCCAGGATCACCGAGGCCGGACAGATTGGCAATGTTAGGATTATCGATGAAGCCAGAGAACCCAAGTATCCCATCAAGCCTAAGAAGAAACTGAATGTTATCTTAGGAGCTGTGGTGGGATTGGGCTTAGGCGTAGGTATTGCCTTCTTCTTGGAATACATAGACACATCCATTCGCACTCCAGATGAGGTGGAAAGATTCACAAACCTTGCACTACTGGGGACAATACCTTTAATAAAAGGGAGAGATAACGACAAGAAGACCCGACATACCGAGGCAAGTTTGATCTCCTCAAGACTTATATCCCATTTAGCACCTAAGTCGCCCGCCAGCGAGGCCTACCGGACCCTGCGCACCAACATTCAATTCACGAAGCTGGACAGACCACTGCAGAGCCTGCTGGTGACCAGCGCAACTCCCGGAGAAGGCAAAACCACCACCGTGGCTAATCTGGCCATCACCATGGCCCAGATGGGTACCAAGGTACTGCTGGTGGACACCGATCTGAGAAAACCTATGCTTCACCAGATATTCGGAGTTGAACGAGATGTGGGATTGACCAATGTATTGGTTGGGGAGAGAGGCCTTTCTTCAGTAATAAAGCCTACCGATATAGAAGGGCTTTCGCTCATATCGTGCGGTCCTATTCCCCCAAATCCGTCTGAGTTATTAGGTTCGGAGAAGATGGGACAGCTTATCGAACAGGCAAGGCGAGAGTTCAACTTTATTCTGTTCGACTCCCCTCCCACAGTGGCAGTGACTGACGCCGCTGTTCTGGCCACCCTGACCGACGGAGCCCTTCTGGTGGTTCAATCAGCAAAGGTGTCCAGGGAGGCGGTGAATCGGGCTAAGTCAGTCCTGGAAGGCGTGGGGGCTCGCGTCCTCGGCGCAGTTCTTAACGACTTCGATGTCGAAAGCCAGTACGGCTATTACTCTCACTACTATTACTACTATTACTACAACTATCCAGAATCAGGAGAAAAGAAGAGAAGAAGAAAAGCCAGGGCCTAACAGGTGCAACAACAGGAAGAAGTCCAAGCAGAGTAAGACTAAATATCCTTGCAACCAGAGGCTGCTCTTATTATATTTCTAAAGAGGCAGCCTTTTTAATATGGAACTAACAAGTTGTGAGAAGACCAATGTTATCGCATGGGAATGAACTTCCACGCCAACATTAAAAGTCTAATAACCTAATTTATTGGATGTTGCATCTATAGCCAGGGCGATGTGTTTTCGTGCCAACCACATGGTTTTAAACTACCAACGCCCAGTGGCCAACGGCCAAAAACGGGGTTGAGGATGAAGAAAATCCTGTTCATCGCTTATTACTTCCCCCCCTTCGGGTTAGGTGGGGTACAACGGACACTGAAATTTGTCAAGTACCTGCCCAGTTTTGGCTGGCAGCCAATTGTTCTAACGGTGAAACCGGGCAGTTATTTCGCTTTTGACTCCTCACTGCTGAAGGATGTCCCCGCAGCAGTAAAAGTGGTACGGACTGGCTCGCTTGACCCGCTCAGGGCGCTTTCCTGGCTGCGACATAGCAGAAAGGAGGTAGAACCTGCTGAACCCTTGCGCAGAACGCTGAGTCGGTTGAGCCAGATAGTATTCCAGCCGGACAACAAGATCGGCTGGATGCCTTTTGCCTTGAGCAAGGCAAGGGATGTCCTACGCCAGGAATCGGTGGAAATAGTTTACGCCACTGCCCCCCCTTTTACCTGCCATCTTGTAGGTGCTCTTTTGAGCAAGCTCTACAGAAAGCCACTGGTGGTAGATTTTCGAGATGCGTGGACAGAATTTCAGTTCGTCCAGTACCCCACCCCGATCCATCGATTCTTCAACTATTTCTTAGAAAAAAAAGTGATCGAGAGGGCTATAAGAGTTATCTCGACTAACGAGGTGCTGAGTGAAAACCTGCGCCGGGCGCATCCCGGGGCTGCCGCTTCAAAATTTACTGTGATTACCCATGGGTTTGATCCGGATGATTTCAAAAAGAGAAGCGTCCCCACATCTAGAGATAAATTTACAATAACCTACAGCGGCTCTTTCTACGCTACTGTTACCCCAAAACATTTTCTGGCAGCAGTAAGGCAACTCCTGGACAAAGAACCCGAGCTTGCCAAAGAGATTAAGTTAGTCTTTTTAGGGATGTTTAGAAAGCAAAATAAGCGAATAGTAACAGAACTTAGATTGTGGGAAGTTGTGGATATCCGTGGTTATGTCTCACATTCAGAAAGCATTGTCGGTCTTTTGGATTCTGATTTGCTGTGGCTAACATTAGGAGAAAGCAAGGGAGCAGGGGCTGTCACGCCGAGCAAGCTTTTTGAATATATCGCCACTGGCAAGCCAATCTTAGCCTGTGTGCCAGAGGGGGCAGCAGCCGAGATTGTCCGCTCCACAGGTAACGGTACAGTGGTCCCCCCCGACGATGTCCAGGCAATTAAGAAAGCCATCCTCACCTATTACACCCGATACAGAGAAACCTACGATTCTACTTCATTTCTAATAATCTTTGTGAGTTTTCTTTGGTTTAAATGAGCCGGTTCGATATCTATGAAGTTTCCATTTCCCGTTTCCCACATCCTCATTTCCGTTGTCTGCCTCTCGCCAATTTTTGGGATCGGATGTGGGCCGTGGAGCCACCGGCAATCTCCTGTCCCAAGGGGCAAGCTCAGCTTTCAATTCGTTGTGGCCTTTGGAACTGCAGGCAGCGGCCCAGGGGAGTTTCTCGACCCCAAGGGCCTTTGCCTGGACCCCTTAGGGAATCTGTATGTGGCCGATACAGGAAATGACCGCATTCAGAAATTTGATGCTGAGGGCAGGTTTCTGGCACAGATCGGTAGCTTCGGGTGGGAAAGAGGTCGATTTAATAAGCCGACCGATGTTGCTGTCCGTACCTCTCTACATCTATATGTCGTGGATTCACAAAATCGCCGTATTCAGGCCTTCGACGCTGAATTAGAGCCTTTGGCAGAAATAACCGGTGACTTCGGTTTGTTAGCTGGAATTGCCATCTCTAGCCACGGCGATATTTACATAACCGACACAGAAAATAGCCGTCTTATCAAGATCAACCCCTTTGGAAGGGTGGAAGGGAACTTCGCTGGGTTCAGCACTGGGACAGAGACTTTACTTAACCCCACCGGTCTTGCCTTGAACAAAAAAGGGTACATCTATGTTTGTGACCCCGGCAACAATCGGATAGCCATCTTTGACCAATTCGGAAACTTCCTCTTCTGTTTTGGTGAGACAGTAGTTTCAGAACCAGAGGGAATTAGCATAAACTCCCTCGGAGAGGTGTTTGTGGCAGACACTGGAGCTCATCAGGTTCTGGTCTTTGATGAGAAAGGGAACCTGCTAAGGAGACTCGGAACTAAAGGCATTGAAGAAGGATTTTTCCGGGTACCTCGTGACGTAGCAGCAAACGCCAATTTTCTCTTTGTCCTGGACAGCGGAAATTCTCGAGTGCAGAAGTTCAGATTGATCAGGACCATGAATTGACTGTGAATAAGAGACCTGTCCTTTTGGTTGAGCAATGCATAAAGGCCCTTCTGCTTGCCACCTGCCTGATGGTAACCGAATCGCTGGCAACGACAATCTGTTTTGATCAGACCTCAGAAAGCCTCTCCTGGGTGGAGATAAACATAGTGGGCGATGGCACCCAAGGTCCTTACCCTCTGGGTGACCCTCTAATTATCAAAGGCACAGAGGAGGTGTGGATCAACTCTCTACGGCTCAGCAGCGAGCAGGACTATAAGATCAACTGGGTAGAGAATCAGATCACCTTCCGGGAACCTCTGCCTCTGGGTAAGGTAGTGACGGTAAGATTTCAAAGTTTCAGCCTCCCCCTTCAGCCAGTTTACCGCCACCGACAGATAGCCAGGGCAGAAAGCTGCGCAACAAAACGTTCACGCAGGCCGTCCGCTGAACCTCAAGGGGAATCTAAGGGGAAGGCTACCGAACATGATCAGTGGGAAGCGTTTCAGGTCAGCGGGATCAAAAGTCTTGCCGTCACGGTAGGTTCCAACCGGGATCTGTCGTTGGAGCAGACATTGAGGCTTAATATCTCAGGCAGAATTGGAGAAGATACCGAGGTCTTAGCACTTGTGACCGACCAGGACAGCCCTATTCAACCAGAGGGAAACACCGAGAGACTGCAGGACCTGGATAAGGTGCTTCTGCAGATTAAGAAGGATAATCTCGCTGTTTTACTCGGAGATTACGACCTCTCCTTCACCCAAACAGAACTGGGAAGGTATGAACGTAAACTTCAGGGTATTTGCAGCCGGTTCTCTTCGCCGCGGTTCAGGGCTACCGTGGCTGGAGCTCTCTCCCGAGGGGAATTTACTACTAACGAATTTATGGGCGTCGAGGGAAAGCAGGGTCCCTACCAGCTAAAGGCAAAAGACGGCAACACCAACATCGTCGTTGTGGCCGGGTCTGAAAAGGTGTGGCTCAACGGAGAGCTCCTGAAGCGCGGCGAAAACAACGACTATACCATCGAGTACGGCAATTGAGCAAAGAAGAGAAGGACCTATTGGGTAAGATTGGCGACAATTCTGCCTCTGCCTGGATCTCTGGCGTGGATTCGTCAGCCGCTGGCAAAGGCCACTACATTGCCCTCTACGACACTCTCCCCGGTGGGAAACTTTATCGCTATTACCGGTTTGATCCCCAGGGCCAGGGCGACTACAATCTCTCTTTCTCTTGGGTGGGGGAGGGAGGAGATTACACATATATAGGTGGAGGCATCTACAAATATGCAGGCAAGGGTAAGGGACAGTACCTGCCCAGGCGCTTCTTACCCCTGCCCACCTCTCACCATGTAGAGGTCTTTGATTTCACCCTTAATCCTCTCAAGGCTGTTAGCCTCTCTGGCGAGATAGGAAGCAGCAGTGTTGACCTTAACACCTTCTCTTCCCGGGATGACGGAGACAATTTGGGCAGGGCTTACAAGTTAAATGCCTCGCTTCATCCTTCACCCATCACTCTGTGGAACAAAAGCTTGGGCTCCTTACGGCTATCCATGCGGTATAGGTCGATTGGCAAAAGATTTCGCCCCTTAGGGAGAATCTCAGAAGTGGAGGAGAAATACCAGTGGGGGATCTCAACAGAGACAGCAACTGGGACTGACTTTGGTCAACAAGAGAAGAAACGAGAGATATCGGGAAGTTATCACCCTACAAAACAGTCGGTCTTGAATTTCGAATACGGGGAGTTAGAGAGAGGAGACAATATCCGAACAATACGACGCCGAATAAATTTGCGCCTGAAGGAGAAGAAAGCTCCTCGTATTAGCTACCATTGGGATTTACTTTCTCCTCAAGGGGCGGGCGATGTTCTTCGTCAGAGAGGGAGCATTGGCTGCACCCTGTGGAAGTTTATCCCAGAGGTGTACTATGAATCGGAATTTCGCAGCTCCAGCAGTGGGAGAGATGGGTTTCAACAGATTGGCGGCGGGGTTTCACTCTCGTCCTGGGGCCCGCTGAGCTGTTCATCTAACTATGCTAAACGAGAAGAACATCTGTCTGGCAGAAGAGCTTTGGCCTTCACCCAACAACACCGGTTGCAGATAAGAAAATGGCACTCCCTGACTCTGAACACAGAGTATTCCCGTCGGAGAAGGCACTTTCCTGGAGAATCTGCTTCGAAGCAGAGGACGGATTTGGCTGATATAGATGTGAGATTTTCCCCTTTTAAGGGGGCGGTTCTCGCCGAGGCTCACTACCGGTTGACCAGCAGCGGAGTTACCAAGAAACTGAGAAATTACGTCTATGTGGGTAAAACTGCTGGCCGCTACATCTGGGATGATACCAACGGCAACGGTCAGAAAGACGAAGGCGAATTCGTTCCTGACCCCAACGGAGACTACATCCTCTACATAGAAGAGGTAGGAGAGTCGCAACCCGTCACTGAACTTGACAGCGGCATGCGACTGGCGCTAGAACCTCGAAAAGCCCTTGTCCAAAAAAGTAACTCCCTCTGGAACAGGATAGTTAGCGAATTTTCCTCCAACACCACCCTTCAGCTTCAGAGGAAAACGCGCAGAGAAAATGGGCTGAATCTTTGGGAGCCGAGCGAGTCTGGCCCTGCTATTATGAGGGACAGATCTCTGTTTCAGCAGGACATAAGCCTGTTCGGTAGGAGCCGGAAGCTATCTCTATACCTCAGATACAGCAGATGCAGTGATTTAAGCAACGAATACTACAGTGGCAGCAATCGCTTCTCCTCCGTAGAGAACTCTCTTAAGCTCAGGTCGCATCTGCTTCCCAGGTCAACAGTGGAAGTTGGATACATAAGAGAGAGGAAAGCCCGGAAGGGCAGCGGGACATCTGTTAACTATCGAATCGACTCTCACAAACTTCGGGCAGAGCTTTTCCATCGCCCTGCGATGTCTCTGGAGTTCTCCATCCGACTGCAACTGGCCACAGATTGGGAAGCAGAGAGAAGAGCCAGAGCAACCTGGATTTCCCTTTCTCCAGGGTTTTGTTATCGTGTTAGAGCCAAGGGCAGGTTTCGAGCTCAAATGAGCTATACGGATGTTAACAGCAACAAACCCACCCTGATATACCAAATGGCGGAAGGGAAAAGAAAGGGAACTAACCTCCGCTGGAATGCGAACCTTGACTATCGGTTCAGTCAATATGCCTCTTTCTCTTTTGCTTACTGTGGGATAAAACGGCCAGAGAGAGATACCGTTCACTCTCTGAAAGCGGAGATGAAGGCGTATTTTTAACCAGCAGATTGTGGATTCGCAAACTTGGAAGTCGT
>MVCY01000082.1 GCA_002049985.1 Candidatus Latescibacteria bacterium 4484_181 | reverse complement strand
GCTGAATCTTTGTCCAGATACAGAAATGTATTGGAGTGTTCTCTGAGTATGGAAGCTGGGTGCCACGGCGAAATTTCTCCTTCCAGGCAGTCTTTCACTGCCTGTGCCTTTCTCCTATCCGGGACAGTGCAAACAATAGCCCTTGATTTCATAATCTGCTTTATGGACATGGAAATGGCTTGCTTAGGAACATCTTCAATGTTGGCAAACCATCCCTCTCCCAGTTGCTGCCGCCGACAGGCATCGTCCAGTTCTACTACAATGTAAGGGCTGTCGGTCTGGAAATCTGCTGGCGGATCGTTAAAGGCCAGGTGACCGTTCTCACCGATGCCGACGAAGGCCACATCAATAATATGGCCAGATATAATTCCATTAAGCCTCCGGCACTCCGCCTCAGGGTCTGGAGAACCTTTCCTTTAAATAGCGGCGGAAACTGGCAGGGTGAGATTCCGGAAGCCCCACATATTCATCCAGATGAAACATAATGGTTTTTGCCAGCGGTGAGGTTTTCCAGAAACTCGAACTGCGAAGTGCCGGTAGCAGCGATAAAAGCCGCCGTGCCCTTCCCGTCTATAGCTTCTTTCAGCAATTTCGCCGCCTTAGCGGCAGCAGCTTTGGCCATCTCCTGCTTACTCTCGAACACCTGAATCTGCATAAGAACCTCCTCCCTCTTTAAAGGTCGCCGTTTTCTGTTCATCTCACTCTTGCTGAAAAATCGCTGGGTGATCTCAGACCACTGCACGAAATCTGCTAACTTATGCGCTGTGAGACTACGGTGGTCTTTATATCAAGCCGCTCAACTGAGCCAGCAGTAGCGAGTATTCCACATAGCTGGGCCAGGAGATGTCGGGGGGAACTCCATAACCACACCCAGGGATAAATCCGCGCTCCTTCAACAGCGGCGGCACCACTCGCATCACCTCCTGTCGCATCACCTCTCCCCCTTTGGCGATATCCCGTTTGTCAATTCCTCCTTTATAAGCCATCCTCTTGCCGTAGAGTCTGCGATACTCGACGATGTCATTACCTGCTGCCACTTCTAGGGGCTCACAACAATCTATCCCTGCCTCAATCCAGATGGGGATCAGCTCCCCGATGTAACCATCCGAGTCTAAGGAGACAATGGGGCAGCCACCCTTCTTGAGTTCTGAAACCCAGCGCTTGTAAGTGGGCAGCAGAAATTTTCGTACCATTCGGGGAGAGATCATACTGTGCTCTTTGTAGGCCATATCCTCAGAGATACACACGTAGTCAAGCTCAACATTCTCCAGAATAGGTGCCATGGTCTCAGAAACAAAATCGGTCCAGAAATCAATCATCTCCTGGACAAAATCCGATTCATCAATCATTAGGACACAGAGATTTTCGAAGCCGCACCACTCTAGTAACCGCCAGAAAGGACCTGTGAAGCCAGGACCGACAACATAGTCTCTGTCCTTTGAGGCCCCACATCGTTGGTTAAAATCCTCGGAAAACGCCCCGGCGTATCAGGCAGATAGCGTTTTTTCATCTCCTCTCAGTCCTTTCCATCCTCAACTGGGAATTTGTGCCGTTTACCAGTGACAAAATCCTTGGCCGAACCGATATAAGTATAGTTGTACTCGTCGGATATCTCGGTAATAGCTCCCATCCAGTCCTGAACAATGTAATGCCCGTTTTTGTGTTCTAGGATCTTTTCCTCAAATTGTGGGATTATTTTGAAAGAGACATCTAAGCTTACCCGAGGCTGAGTAGGCTCAGACTCTATTCCTGAGATTTCCAACAACACTTCGTAGTAGTCTTTCCCCCGTGGCAGCCCTTGCTGGTGCCAGGCAACTAAGGTAGATTCCCGAGGCCCTCCGGGGGCGAGGGGTATTCCTGTCCGGCCTACCAAACTAGAGCGTCTCTAGAAACGTTTCACGGGGTGTGATTAAGTGCAAACCTCCCTGTTTCTGGTTGAAATCTGGTTAAGGATTGCAAAATTTTCCTAAATATAACAGAAATAGCCCCTGTTTGCAACAAGAAATTAAAACCTGAGGTGGGGAAAAACGCTGCGATTCAGTCCGAATCGCTCTGAGCAGTATCCAGTGCTCTCCTGCGCTGGGACAAAAGACAGTCTTGAGGCCGGAGTCTGAAATTGGCTTTTATCTCAGGACGCAGAACTACAGGGATTGACGCTGACAGCAGGTCCTGTTGGCGGGTGCAGATTTTTATTGACACCACTACAGCTTTAAGTTAAATTTAAACAAGTAGGGAAAATAACCTATTTGGGAAACCAAAAGAGGAAGAGGGTTTCTGCTACTTCCAGAGATTCATCATGTTGCTCTCAAGCAACATTTCAGTCTACAATTGACTGAAACAAAGCAGGGACTCTCGGCTTTGTCCCATTTTGTGCTTGACTTTGCCCAGACAAAAGTGTATAATAAGGGATTTCAAAAGTGGAACAACAGGACAAAGAGATTCAGCAGCGGCTGATTCAAAGGGGAAATCTGCCCCGCCATATAGCCATAATTATGGATGGCAATGGTCGATGGGCCAGACAGCGAGGCGAAAAGAGGATTGCCGGCCACAGAGCGGGAGTTGACTCGGTGCGCGACGTGGTAAGGGCAGCAGGAGAACTGGGAATTGAGGTGCTCACCCTCTATGTTTTCTCCTCCGAGAACTGGAAACGCCCCCCCCAAGAGGTATCTGCCCTGATGAATCTTCTCAAGGAGACCTTAGAGAAGGAGACCAAAGAGCTGGTCGAAAATAATGTGAGGGTGAGAACCATCGGCAAGATTGAGCAGTTGCCCCGTTCCTGTCAAAGAGTCTTGGAGAGAACAATCGAGCTTACTTCCAGAAACTCCGGTTTGATACTCAATCTGGCGCTGAACTATGGGGGCCGGAGAGAGATAGTGGAGGCCGTGCGTCAGATCGCATCAGAGGTGGAAAAGGGAGAACAGAAGGCGGAGAAGGTCGATGAAAAGACCATCTCGGCACACCTTTTTACCGCTGATCTACCTGACCCCGACTTGCTCATAAGAACCAGCGGGGAAATGAGGGTGAGCAACTTTCTCCTGTGGCAGATGGCTTATACTGAGATATGGGTGACCGATGTTCTTTGGCCAGATTTCAGAAGGAGACATCTCTACCAGGCCATCGAAAGCTATCAGTCCCGAGAGAGAAGATTCGGTAAGGTAAAGGAGTAGCTTTGCGTGTCTAACTTAGCCAAGAGAGTCCTGGTAGCTGTCTTTTCTGTTCCTCTAATACTTCTGGCGATCAGGCAGGGTGGGCTCTGTCTCCTAGTGTTCGTTGACCTGGTGATTGTGTGCGGAATTCAGGAACTTTTCCAGTTACAAAAGGCAAAAGGATGGAGGCCACAGCGAGTTTGGGGAACCTTGGCGGCCTTGGCTATAAGCTGGGAGTTTTTCTTTTGGGGTACCGAACACATAGACTTTATCCTGGTCGGGGTGATTTTGCTGGTGTTGTTTCCCGAACTCTGGCGCAGAGATTCAGGTTCTGCTCTGGCTAATGCAGGTTCGACCCTGTTAGCAGTCTTTTATGTGGGCTGTCTGAGCAGTTTTCTAGCCCTAGGAAGTCAATAGAAGGATCTTTAGGGGGAATTGCAGGGGCATTGGTGGTCGTTTTTGCTGGTAGCCAAACTATTTTGCCTCTGCTCTCAACAGTCAACACCTCTTGTCCTGGGCTTCATTATTGCGATTGGGAGCCAACTTGGAGACCTAATAGAGTCTTTATTCAAAAGAGATGCTGGGGTAAAGGATTCCTCCCGGATAATCCCCGGGCATGGAGGTGTCCTGGACAGATTCGACAGTGTGTTTTGTGCTCTACCCTTGGCTTATCTCTATCTTAAACTAGCTGGGATATTGCAGTGAGCATCTTAAAGAAGGTCGCCCTCTTAGGCTCTACTGGCTCTATTGGCAGGGCTGCTTTGCAAATTCTGGAGAAATTCCCCCAGCGTTTCTCGGTGGTAGCGCTAACTGCTGGCAGAAACGCACAGCTTCTATGCCAACAAGCAGCGCGCTGCCGTCCTCGGCTGGTAGCTATTGCCGATGAGTCTCTGGTGCCCCTCGTTCAGCAAGAATTGAAGTCCATAAATATAGAAGTGATAGGAGGTAGCGAAGGGTTGATGCAAGTGGCCGAATACCCAGAGACCACACTGGTTATCAATGCCCTGGTGGGTGCAGTAGGACTGCTTCCAACCCTGAAGGCTATCAAGGCACGCAAGGATGTGGCTTTAGCTAACAAAGAATCCTTCGTTATAGCAGGAGAGATCATCACCAGAGCAGCAGAGGAGTGGGGAGTAAGACTGCTTCCGATCGACAGCGAAATGAGCGCTATCTGGCAATGTATAGACAACAACCCCGCCCGACAGATAAGAAGGCTCATTCTGACCGCATCTGGGGGTCCGTTTCTGCGGTGGCCCCAGGAGAAATTGAGGAGTGTAACGCCCTCTGATGCGCTGGTCCACCCCACCTGGCAGATGGGAAAAAAGATCACCATTGATTCAGCAACTTTAATGAACAAGGGGCTGGAAGTGATCGAGGCTCACTGGTTTTTCAAAGTCCCTCCCTCCCGGATCAGCGTTGTCGTTCACCCCCAGTCAACAGTGCACTCAATGATTGAGTTCATCGACGGTTCCATCTTAGCCCAACTGGCGGTGGCGGATATGAGGTTGCCCATTCAATATGCCCTCACCTATCCAGAAAGAGTGGAGAGAGAGGAATTGAGGTTGGACTTTTCCCAGAGGCTTGAGTTAAGCTTTGAACCGCCAGATCAGGAGAAATTTCGATGCTTGAGGCTCTCCTATCAGGCAGCACAGATAGGAGGCAGCATGCCAGCAGTCCTGAACGCTGTCAATGAGGTGGCAGTAGAAGCATTTTTGTGCCGACAAATCAGCTTTACGCAGATTCCAGAAGTAGTCGAAGACGTTATGAACAGACACAATGTGACCGCTGGCGCCACTGTAGATGAGATTTTACAGGCCGACTCTTGGGCTCGGCAGCAGGCCAAAAGCATAGTTGCTAAGTATGAATAGGAAGTGAAAGGATGTTCATTACAATTGTCGCTACCCTTCTTGTGTTGGGACTGGTAATCTTCATCCATGAACTGGGACATTTTGCTGTGGCGAAACGCTCAGGGATTCGGGTCGAGCAATTCTCCTTAGGATTTCCACCTAAGATGATAGGCAAGAAGATTGGGGAGACCGAATACTGCATCTCCTGGTTGCCGCTGGGAGGCTATGTTAAGATAGCCGGACAGTCCGACCTGGGTGAGGCTGAGATCAAAGGAGAACCCTGGGAATTCGCCTCAAAACCTATCTTCACCAAGATAGCGGTTATCGCCGCTGGCCCTCTCATGAATTTCTTACTCGCCTTCTTCATATTCTCCGCCTTGACCCTCGGCTGGGGAATTCCCGCATACAACACTACCAGGATAGGAGAAGTGCTGGAGAACTCCCCGGCTGAAGCAGTGGGAATAGAAGTCGGCGACCGGATAATCTCCATAGAAGATCAGAGGGTGCAAAATTGGGCCCAGATTCAGAGAGCAATTACCTTAAACAGGGGCAAGACATTTCAGATCAAACTGGAAAGAGGCAACGAAGTAAAAACGCTGGTGGTCACGCTCCAGCCAGAAGATGAGATCTTAGGTATATCACCATTTATTGAGCCTGTGGTTGGGAGGGTGGAAAAAGGGAGCCCAGCTCAGAGAGCGGGAATTCGTCAGGGAGACGTGATCACTGCGATAAACGGTAAACAGGTTACCCAGTGGAGGGATGTGGTCGACGAAATATACTCGCACCCTGGAGAGTCAATAACAGTGGAATGGAGACGCGACGGGGAATACTACAAAGATACCGTCATAACCCAGATGAAGAAACAATATGATGCCCAAAACCGGGTTGTGGAATACGGGGCGATCGGCATAAGCGCCGGATTTACTACAAAGAAGGTTGGTCCTCTACAGGCAATTCACTATGGGATTAAGCAAACCTGGGAGAGGACCTATCT
>MVCY01000009.1 GCA_002049985.1 Candidatus Latescibacteria bacterium 4484_181 | reverse complement strand
CTTCACATAGAGTATATGAGAGTGTCCAACGATGGAAGGAGACTGACAGAGGCAGTCCTGGCCGCAAGAAACACAATAAAAGGCGAGTTCGTAGTGGTTCCTGCTAATTTGGTCTTTGATGGGCGGATACTGGAACACTTAAAAGAGAAAGAAGGGATAACCCTATGTTACGATGACGACTGGAGCCAGCACAGTGCAGATACCAGCGCAAAGTTGGTGGTCAGTAATGAGAGAATAGAGCAGATAGGCGCACAGGAGGGAAACGGTATCTTCGTCGGTTTATGTAAACTCTCTCCGGAGGTGTTTCCTCTCCTGGAGGAGTGTGCTTATAAGGGACACACTTGGATAGAATCTCTTCAACGGATAGCAGATAAATTTGAAGTTAAGGGGTTGAATGTCTCTGATATCCCCTCTTATGTGCCTGGAATGAGGCGTCGGGTGAGGCCTTTCTGGTGTAAGGTGCACTCAAAGAAGGATTTGGCATCCTGCAAGAGGCAGCTTGTGGCGTCCACTCAGAAAGGCACGCTTGATTTTCATGCTTGGTACATAAACCGACACATAGAGAACAAAATCCTCTACTATCTGTCCGAGCTGAGAATCACCCCCAATCAACTGACTGTTCTGACCAATATAGTTGCTTACCTGGTCTCTTTCCTTTTTCTCACCGGCCATCTGCTGGCAGGCTCACTTCTCACTTACGCAGTGTCGGTAATGGACGGGCTGGACGGAAAATTGGCCCGAATAAGGGGAAGACTAACGAAATTGGGCAACATAGAGCACTCCTTTGACTTTCTATTCGAACAGTCCTGGTATGTGAGTCTGGCCTGGTTTCTCTCGTCTCACCCGGATAGATTTTCGCCAACCGGTGCTTTGGGTCAGGCTCCGCTGAAGATAGCTCTGGGCATTGTTCTGTTCAACGGGTTCGCCACCCATTGCTATATGCAGTTCAAAGAGGTTATGGGCATCTCCTTGTCAGACTGCGCACCATTCGATCGGAAGTTCAGGAGGTTCGACGGCCGGAAAAACATATACATATATTACATTCTATTGGGAGTTATATTGGGTGTCCCTCTCTACTCTTTGTTCGCCATCCTGATTCACGGTGCAGTGACAGCCGTTGTATATGCCTTGAGAGCGTGTAAACACCTGAAGGAGAGTGATGTGAAGTGAAAGCTTTGATAATAGCAGCAGGAAGAGGCAAAAGATTGAGATCCTACACCCACTCTATCCCAAAACCTCTCATCCCAGTTTTAGGCATCCCCTTGATTGAGCGGATTATTCGCTCGGTGGAGAGGGCAGGAATACGCCGAATAGTCGTTGTCACCGGGTATCTGGGGCATAAGCTGAAAGCGAGATTGGGCAACGGAAGCCGACTTGGGGTGAATATCGAATATGTGGACAATCCCCAGTGGTGGCAACCCAATGGCATCTCTGTCTTGAAGGCAAAACCCTTACTGCAAACCAATTTTGCCCTTTTGATGTCAGATCACCTCTTTGACCATAAGACGCTCTCCGAGCTTAAGAGACACAGATTGGACAGAGAAGAGAGCATACTCTGCGTGGACAAGAGTCTCAAGAACATCTTCGACATCCATGATGCCACAAAAGTAAAAGTGCGCAAAGGGAAAATAGAAGATATAGGGAAACATTTGGAGCAATACAATGGGATAGATACAGGTATGTTCCTCTGCTCTCCCAATTTCTTCAAGGTGCTGGAACGAACCATCCGCAGAGGGTTCTATTCTCTTTCCGATGCAGTGAGGGCTTTGGCTACACAGAGAAAGGTCCGAGCCTATGAGATAACCGACAGATTTTGGGAGAATGGCCGAAAGGATTGCTATTTTTGTTGCCTGGCCCTACGCAAGTGGATCCCGCCACTTAGGCCACATAGCTGGTGCCTATCTGCCCGCCGACATATTCGCTCGCTACCATCGCCTAAAGGGTAATGATGTATTGATGGTCTCGGGCAGCGATACTCACGGCACTCCTATCACTGTGCGGGCAGAACAGGAGGGAGTGTTGCCACAACAGATCGTGGAGCGTTACCACAATGAGTTTCTTAACTGTTTCGCTCAGTTAGGTTTGAGCTTCGACCTGTTCACCTACACGGATACAGAGAATCATTATCGGGTGGCACAGGATATGTTCCTGAAGCTTTTGAGCCAGGGGTATATCTACAAGGCGACGATGGAGGCTTTCTATTGTGAACGGTGCAGGAGATTCCTGCCAGATCGTTATGTAGAGGGCACCTGTCCTTACTGTGGTTTCACGGAGGCCAGAGGCGACCAGTGCGACAACTGCGGCAAGCCCTTCGATGCCTTAAAACTGGTTCAGCCTCGCTGTCGGTTCTGCCACAGTACACCTGCAGTGCGCAAGACAGAACACTTCTTCTTAGACCTTTCTCAATTTCAACAGCCCCTTTTGGACTGGGTGAGCAGACAGAAACACTGGCGGCCCAATGTTGCCAATTTCACCCTGAACCTGCTCAAAGAGGGTCTAAGGGGACGTCCTATTACCCGAGACATTGAGTGGGGTGTGCCGGTGCCGGTGAAAGGCTGCGAGCAGAAACGCATCTATGTCTGGTTTGAGGCGGTCATCGGATACCTTTCGGCTACTATCGAGTGGGCCCAAAACAACGGTCAGCCCGACAGTTGGACAGATTGGTGGCAGAAACCAGCCCGAAGCTACTACTTCATTGCCAAGGATAACATACCCTTCCACACTATCATCTGGCCAGCTATGCTTATGGGCTACGGGAGGTTGAATCTACCCTATGATGTGCCGGCCAATGAGTATCTCACCTTCGAGGGACAGAAATTCTCCACCAGTCGCAACTGGGCTGTATGGCTGCCGGATTACCTCTCCCGCTATGCCCCCGATCCTCTGCGCTATTACCTCACTATCAACGCACCTGAAAGCCGGGACACAGATTTCACCTGGAAGGATTTCTGGTTCCACAACAACAACGAGCTGGTGGCCACCTGGGGCAACTTGGTTCACCGGATACTGACCTTCACTTACAGGAATTTCGACAGGCACGTGCCGGCCCCGGGAAAACTGGACGAGGCCGACCGGACAATCCTGGCAAAGGTAGAGGAGGGGTTTGGCGCTTTGGGCCAGCTAATTGAACAGTGCCGATTCAAAGCTGGTCTGAGTGAGGTCATGAAACTGACCGCAGAGGCCAACCGCTACTTCGATAGCAAAACACCCTGGGCGGCCATTAAAACGAACCCTCCAGCAGCAGCCACAACGCTATTTGTCTGTCTCCGGGTCATTGACTCCCTTAAGGTCCTCTTCTTGCCCTTTCT
Source organism: Candidatus Latescibacteria bacterium 4484_181 (assembly GCA_002049985.1). Taxonomy (GTDB): domain Bacteria; phylum Latescibacterota; class MVCY01; order MVCY01; family MVCY01; genus MVCY01. Next base: position 8,446 of record MVCY01000009.1, on the reverse strand, counting down.
CCCCTTCTCATCTCAAGCCCTGCACCAAATGCTGGGATATGAGGGCAATATTATAGGAGAGCTAGAGATTGAGAGCTTCCGGGAGAGAGAGAGGAGCCACCAGGCATTGGTCTGGAGAAAATCTGGGGCACAGCTAAGCTGGTCACCCAGCCAATTGACACCCGGCCAACAATTGCCCAAACCCTATCCTCTATTCAAGAAGCTGGATGAGAGCTTGGTAGAGAAGGAGATGGCACAACTGGAAAAGGGAGACTGAATGGAGGAGCCTGCTTTCAACTGGCACCAGAGGATCTTGCCCTTCATTTTGCATTTTTCAATTTGCCATTCTTAATCGGGCGTCTTCGAAAACTGGACTCATCTGGTAAGGTCTTACCTTGTGAAGATGTCTATCCATAAGCGAAAGGAGGTCCATGGGTTGAAAAAATCTTACCAGTTTGACGACAATCGGGTTTCATTCATAACGTTTTTAAACCAATGCCTCAGAAATTCCAGAAGGGAGTGCTTACCATGAAATTAGGATTTCTTACCAACTATTCAGAGGAGGAGGTGAAGTTCGCCTCTGAGGTGGGGTTTACCAGTCTGTCTCTTTCAGCCGGTCCAGGGTCTGCATTAGATGCCACCAAACTGACCCCAAAAGAGGCAAATAAGATCAGAAAAACTGTGCAGAAACACGGGATCTGTATCTCTGCTATTGGCCATTATTCCAATCCCTTAGATCCCGACAGGCCCAGGGGCCAACAGGTGGCCGAGTATCTCCTAAGCGCCTTAGATGTCTGCGAGATGTTGGGGGTGAAGGTGTTCACCACCTTTCCGGGCAAGGGGGAGGGGGATTCTGTGGAGCAAAGTATCGCTCTGTTCAAGGAAGTCTGGTCGCCAATTGTGGAGAAGGCCTCCAACAAGGGGATAAAGATAGCATTTGAGAACTGTCACGGCGGAGGTGGCTCCCGACCGGCGGACTGGGATGCTATGTTCGATGCCATTCCCTCTGAGACTCTGGGACTGGAGTTGGACCCCTCTCACTTGGTCTGGCTGGGAATAGATTACATCCAGGCTGTCAAAGACTACGGCAGCAGAATCTATCACATCCATGCCAAAGATACCGAGATACGAGAAGATATCCTGGCCCGGGAGGGAATAGTGGGCAAGGGCTGGTGGCGGTTCAGAATCCCAGGATGGGGAGATATTGATTGGCAGCAATTTATCTCCGCCCTTCTGGATGTTGGTTACAATGGGGCGCTGTCCATCGAACACGAAGACCCTGTGTTTGAGGGAGAGCGCAGAAGAGAAGGTTTAATCCTGGGGTTCAAACACCTTTCTCAGTTCATTTCTCTGTGACAAATCAAAGAAGAGGGCGGCAGAAGGTTTAAAAATAGACCTTCTGCCGCCACAAAAGGGGGTTGGGGCTAAAGTGAAGTGCTTTAATCACCCGGATGCTGAGGCAGTGTGCATGTGTGTCAGGTGTGGGCGGGCCTTCTGCCAGCAGTGCCAAACAGTGGTCAACAGCAAATTCCTTTGCTCTTCTTGTTTTGAAGAGGAACCCTTTAAGTGGTTTGATTTCAGGTTTGCCTTCAGGAACTTTGTATTCTTTGTTTTCAGATGTCCCCACTGTGGGAGGCCTGTCCGAAAGGACTTTAAGCTCTGTCCCTATTGTCAGACCCCCCTTAAGGCCGAATGTCCCAGTTGTGGCCGCCCTTTAGACTCAGATTGGGTAGCCTGCCGTCACTGCGGGCATAAAACTTCTCCCTCTAACTAAAACCGACAAAAGACGAAATAAGGGTAACCGGTGAAGACTAAATTTCTTCTTCCAGTCTTGTTCCTCCTCCTTTTGGGGCTGCTTTTATCCGCTACCTCTATCCCCGCAGAAAGCATAGATGGAAAACTATACAAGCTGTTGCACGACTCTTACCGTTCCCCGACACTGGACGTAGTGATGAAAGCTGCGACCCATCTGGGCAGTTCAGAGAGCGGACTTTGCCTCTGTCTGATGTTCTCCACTTACGGTAACAACTACCAGAAGCAGACAGCCAAGCTTGCCTTCGCCTCAATGGCCGCCACGGCGATAGTTGCCAAAGCGCTTAAGGTATCGGTCAACCGAAAAAGACCTAAGGGGACCTGCTCGAATTTCAACTCCTCCTTCCCCTCCGGACATGCCACCGGAAGCTTTGCTATAGCTACCATCCTGGCCAACCGTTATTCGCGATATCGCGTGCTCTCTTACGCAGTAGCCTCAATTGTCGGTCTGTCTAGAATCTACCTGGGCAGACACTATCCCTCTGATGTGCTTGCCGGCGCCCTGTTGGGGTATGTCGGCTCAAGGCTGGTCGTTCATTTCAAGGATGAAATATTGAGCATCGAGTTCTGACTATGAAAAGGATCATCTCCTATCTTCTGCTTGTACTGCTTGTTGCCTTTGCCTTCTGGAGGATTTATCGTCCTGTCCGCCTCTGGGAGGCGGTGCGTCCAATGATGGACACGGTGGTCACAGTTAAGCTTTGTGCTAAGGATAGTTCCACTGCCCAGAATTTGCTTAGGGGGGCTTTCGAAGAGATGGAGCGCATCGACCGGATGATGGATAGCTATTCTTCTACCAGTGAGGTTGCCGTTATCGACTCGATGGCAGGGAAAGGGTGGGTTTCCATTACGCCAGATATGGAACGGGTACTTAAAAGGTCCCAATACTTCTCTGAACTCTCAGGCGGTGCATTTGATATTACCGTCGGTCCTGTAAAAGAGCTATGGAGATTTGATTCACCTAACCCTACCATCCCTCTGCCTGGGCAGCTTGTCCCTGCACTTACTCTGGTTGGCTATCAGAATATTCAGCTTGAGGCGGGAAGGGTCCGGCTGCTGGAGCCAAAGATGAAGCTGGATTTGGGGGGGGCAGCCAAAGGTTATGCGGTGGATTGTGCTGTTGAGTTCCTAAAGAAGAGAGGGGCTAAAAGCGGCCTGGTGGATGCCGGGGGAGATGTTCGCCTGTGGGGCAAAAAACCCTACGGCGGAGAGTGGCAGGTCGCTATTCGCCATCCCCGAGAGAGGGAAAAGCTCATTAGAGTGGGGAAAATAGGTCTGTCGGCCGTGGCCACCTCGGGTGACTACGAGAGATTCTTCATAAAGAATGGCAAAAGGTACCATCACATCCTGGATCCCCATACTGGCTATCCAGCCAGGGGATGTGTGAGCGCCACCGTCTGGACACGGACGGCGACAGATGCCGACATCCTGGCTACAGCGGTCTTCGTCCTCGGTCCGGAAAAAGGCATGGAGCTGGTTGAACGGCTGGACGATGTGGAGGCTCTGATCTTCTTTGAAAAAGACGGCAGATTAGAATATGTAGCCTCTCAGGGGATGAAAGACAAGCTCTCCGGGCTCTGACATTATGGCATCCCTAATCAAATTTTTGGGGGCAAGAAAAATCTAACTGCAAAGTTCGCAGAGTGGGCGCAAAGGACACAAAGCTAAGAAATACCTCGGCAATCTTTGCGCCTTCTTTGCGTTCTCTGCGGTCAAATTGCGGTTTGACTGCGCTCGGGGACTACATCTGACAGACAAGAATGAAAGGCCATCAATAGCACTGGCGTTCACTCCAAATTGAAATCTCCGTATTTCTGGATGTGAGCCACCAGCCCACCGTCGGAGAGGATTTTCAGCATCACCGGGGGAAGTGGTCTGGCCTTAAGCTCCAATCCTTTGGTCCGGTTGAGAATCACTCCCTCAGAAAGGTTCACTTCCACAAGATCTCCGGCGGCTATGTTGTCGGTGTTACACTCTAAGGCTGGCAATCCGATGTTTATGGCGTTGCGGTAGAATATCCTGGCGAAGGATTTCGCCAGCACAGCCCCTACACCTGCCACCTTTATGATTCGCGGCGCATGTTCCCTGCTTGAGCCCAGGCCGAAATTCTCACCGGCTACTATAAAATCCCCCCTGTTGACCATTCGGGCAAACTGCGGGTCTACATCCTCCAATAGGTGGTGCGCCAGTTCAGGCAGGTTGGAGCGAAGGTGAAAATATCTGCCTGGACATATAAGGTCAGTGCTTATCCCATCGCCGAATTTCCATGCCTTCCCTTTAAGAATCATCACTATTGTCCTTCAGTTTTTCCTTTTGCTATCTGGTAGGTGTCCTGGGCAATCATCAGCTCCTCGTTGGTAGGGACCACGAGGACCTTTACCCTGGAGGAATCAGTGGAGATCACAGCTTCCTCTCCCTGTATGGCAGCGTTCCTGTCCTTGTCTATCTCTATACCCAGATAATCCATCCCCTGACAGACCTTTTCACGAGTCTGACAGTCGTTCTCTCCAATACCAGCAGTGAAGATCAAAGCATCTAAGCCATTCATAACTGCGGCATAAGCCCCGATGTATTTCTTCAACCGGTGCCAGAAGATCCTCAGGCTCAGATCTGCCCTGGGGTTGCCGGCTTCCTTTGCCTTCCAGATGTCTCGCATATCGTTGCTTACCTCAGAAACTCCCAGAAGGCCGCTCTTTTTGTTCAGTATCTGCTTCATCTGGGAGGCAGACAGCCCCAGCTTCTCCATCAGGTAAAACGCTACGGCAGGGTCGAGGTCGCCGCTGCGGGTTCCCATCACTAAACCTTCCAGAGGGGTAAACCCCATAGAGGTCTCCACTGATTTCCCCCCCTTCACTGCGGTGATACTGCAGCCGTTGCCCAGATGGCAAGTGATTACCCTTAGGTCCGTTAATGGCTGTCCCAATATCTGGGCTGCCCGCAGCGCTACATAGCGATGAGAAGTGCCGTGAAAACCGTATCTTCTCACCCGATACTTTTCATAGTAAAGATAAGGAATAGCATAAAGATAGGCGTGATCTGCAATGCTCTGATGAAAGGCGGTGTCAAAAACCGCTACCTGAGGGACAGAGGGAAGTAATTTTTGACAGGCCTCTATACCTGCCAGATTGTGGGGATTGTGGAGAGGCGCCAGTTCACAAAATTCTCTAACTGTGGAGACCAGATCGTCGTCCACCAAACAAGAGGCAGTGTACTTCTCACCGCCATGGACTACTCGGTGGCCGACGGCGTCTATCTCATCTATATCCTCAACAGCACCGTACTCAGGATGTGAGAGAACCTCCAGGACTACTTTTAATCCCTGGTGGTGGTTCCTTATCTGCTTTGAGATTTCCAATTCAGAGTTTCCTTCTCTGCTGTGGTGTAGCACCGAGCAGGACAGACCTATTCTCTCCAGTAACCCTCTGGCCAATATCTTCTCCTGAGGCATCGAAAACAGTTGGTACTTTATAGAAGAGCTGCCGGAGTTAATCACCAATATCTTCACCTGTTCTCCCCCTGTTGTGCTTGAACTGCGGTTATCGCGGTAACACCTATTACATCCTCCACACTGCAGCCTCTGGAAAGATCGTTGTAGGGATATCTCAATCCCTGAAGCACGGGTCCATAGGCAGAGGCCCCAGCTAATCTCTGGGTAAGTTTATAGGCGATGTTCCCAGCATTCAAGTTTGGGAAGATCAAAACATTCGCTTTCCCCTTCACGGGTGAAGCGGGACATTTTCTCTGGGCCACTTCAGGCACTAAGGCTGCGTCTACCTGAAGTTCTCCGTCAATTAGGATATCAGGGCAGCGCTGCCGGGCGATTTCGGCGGCCTTTTTCACCTTATCCACCAATGGGTGAACAACACTGCCGTAGGTGGAGAAAGACAAAAGCGCCACTCGGGGAGTCAAACCCAACAACTGGATAGCCGATTTAGCCGTACAAATAGTGATCTCGGCCAACTGTTCTGATGTGGGATCTACTACCACACCACAGTCGGCATAGACTAAGTATCCCCGGTCTGCGTAAGGACAGTCAGGCAGTTTCATAACAAAAAAAGAGGAGATTGTCTCGATTCCCTCCTGGGGACCAATGGTATAGAGGGCAGCTCTGATGGTATCACTGCTGGGGTGGGTAGCACCAGAGACCGCCCCTGCGGCTCTTCCTGTTCTTACCATCGCCCCAGCATAATAAGATAAAGAACCGAGAATTCGCTCTTCCGCTTGTTCTCTTGTTATCCCCTTTTTGACCAGGCGCCTGTAGAGAAGCTCCACATACTCATCTTTATTGGGGTCATGGTTGGGATTCACTATCTCCACGCCCTTCAAATCTACCCCGAGCTGCTTAGCCCTGGAGATAATCTTATCTTCATCGGCTAACAATACAGGATAAGCTATTCTCTTTTCCCTTAAGGGAGATACAGCCTTCAGTATCCGCTCATCTTCAGCCTCAGGGAAAACGATCCTTAAAGGATTCTTTCGGGCCTTTTCTATTATCTGTTCCATCGCTTCTATCCTTTCTGTCACTGGCGTCAGTGTAGGGGCAGCCTTTTAGCAGATTCTGTTAAAAGGTCACCTTCTGCACTTCTGTTATCTGTTTACATTGTCGATTTGCTTGGTCAATACTCCTCAGGCATTTCTTGAAGTTGCTGGTAGGTGAAGACTGGGCCGTCTCGGCAGACATACTTGTCCCCGATGTTACATCTGCCGCACATACCGATGCCGCATTTCATCTTCATTTCTAATGAGGTGAGTATCCGCTCGGGCGCAAATCCCAGTTCGAGTAAAACAGAGATACAGGTCTTTATCATAATTGCAGGGCCACAGACCACTGCCACAGCGTTGTCTGAAGAAGGAGCCGCCTGTTTCAGCACCGAGGCGGCAAATCCCACTTCGCCCTCCCATCCCTCCTCCTTTTTGTCAATGGTGAGAATCAGGCGAATGTCGTTCCTTTCTGCCCATCTCCTCAGTTCATACTTGTATATCATCTCTCCGGAATTGCGAGCAGCAGAGAGCACGGTGAGCTCTCCGAAATGCTCCCTATTCTCCGGATGGAGAATATAATTGATCAGAGACCTGAGGGTGGTGAAGGCAAACCCTCCTCCGACGATCACCATATTGCTCCCTTCTAAGAGCTGTATAGGGTAACCATTGCCATAAGGGCCTCTCACTCCGATCAGACCGTCTTCCTGGCAATTGTGCAAGGCAGTAGTGACTGTTCCAGTGGGATAGCGCTTGACAGTGAACTGGAGGAATCCTCGGTCGGTGGGCGATGAGGCGATGCCAAATGGGGCTTCGCCAGCCCCGAAGACGGAAACCTGAGCAAACTGGCCGCAAACAAAGTCGAAACTCTCTGCCTCTTGGGCATCACAGAAAACGACCTCAAAGGTCTTTATGTCCTTTGCCTCGTTCTCATCTATTATTCTGGTAATTCTGGCCAGATGGGGTTCATATGGATTCATCATCGAAGAACCTCTCCACACCCTTTACTCCTCACTTATCTGCTTTATGATCTCCCGAATATCAAGATTGACGGGACAGTTGCGGACACATCTTCCGCAGCCCACGCAGAAGGCCTGCCCATAGTTTGCCACAGAGTAGTTGAATTTGTGCATTATCCTCTGTCTCAATCTCTCTTTGTTTGAAAGACGCGGGTTCAATCCTGATGCCTGTAGTGTGAACTTGGGATACATACAGGAGTCCCAATTTCTGACTCTTTTGCCCTCTGAGTCCACCGCCTCGTCAGCGATATCAAAGCAGTGGCAGGTGGGGCAGAGGTAAGTACATATGCCACACCCGAGGCACTTAAGATGGACTTTCTCCCAGAACGGAGAGTCGAACATACCGTCCAATTTTTCCTTCAGCCCTTCGATTGGAACTTCCGATTTTACCCTAGAGATCGCCAGTTTGACCAGCGCGTCTCTTTTCCTCAGATCGGACTGCTGGGCGTCGGTCAACAGTACCTTCAGGTTTTCTATAAGCTTCTGCCCTTTTTGAGTGATAGGCCTAATCAGATAGGTTTCATCCAGGTCAAACAGCAGAATATCTGAACCTTCTTCTGAGGCAGGAGTGATACCGAAGGAAGTGCAGAAGCAGGTGATTTGGGGATGAGTACAGGCAATGGAGATTACGGTGGTCTTCTCTCTCCTGGTGATAAAATATGGGTCCTGGAACTTGTCGGAATTGAAAACCATATCCAGCAGGGTCAAGCTTCGGGCATCACAGGGACGCATACCGAATATCACCCTCTCGGCCTCCTCAGGGCTTTCTTCAAACCGAGAGAAGAGCAGATTCCCGTCTTTCTCTACCGGAGCGAATACCTGATAGTCCTCGATCAACCGACTCAGAAACTCTTCTAGTCTGTCTTTGCTCAGGATCTTCTCGGCCATCTCCAAAATGCCTCTAATTTCGTTATTGGTCGCCAAAGCGGCAACTTCGGGCAACTGTTTTGCTGAACTTGGCAATCAACCTGTTTATTCTTGGCAGTTACCCAGCTACGGCTTCATATCGCACCCTGGGGGGCCTCCCAAAGGAAGAAGTGGGGAGTAGGAAGGTTTTTTCTCCCGCCTCTGCCATCCCTACTTTTTACTTTATCCTTTACCCTTTATACTTGTTTCTTACCTCTCCCACTCTGCTCGTTATCCGGGCTTATCTAATG
>MVCY01000081.1 GCA_002049985.1 Candidatus Latescibacteria bacterium 4484_181 | reverse complement strand
ATTATCCCATAGCCACCCCCACCGAAAGAAACATTGTTCTCCTTTACGGCATCAAACCCTTTGGCTTGCAACTTCGTGCTCAGTTCCGCTAAATCAAACCTGTTGAGCCCAAGCATAAAACCGCCTCCACCGCCCCCCTTTATTGCCTCCTGGTTACTGTAGACTGATGTAGGAACAATAAATGAAAGAGCTACCAAAACTACAATTGTTACTGCAGTTCTACTTTTCATGCTATCCGCCTTTATTTACTGTCGTTTCGCTCACATATTTGAATTCGGATTTGGTTGACCATGCCACGTTGTCAGAAGAAAGCCCACCTTGAAGCGCATCTCCTGGATTTTCCTCTCATACTAGCTGCCTAAGCGTTTGTGAAGACCAATCGCTCTCCTTCCCTTTCGACTCGGACATCGGCACCCTGGCGGAGCCTCCCCCCCAGGATCTCCTCTGCCAGTGGGTCTTCCAGCAAGCGCTGGATTGCTCGTCTCAGGGGTCTGGCCCCGAAAACCGGGTCATAGCCCTTCTCAGCAATGAGGTCTTTCGCCTCTTCAGTCAAACTTATCTCAATCTCACGTCCAGCAACCTGCTCTGCCACTTCCCTAAGCATAATATCGATAATCTTGAGTATCTCCTGTTTGCCCAAAGGACGGAATACGATCACTTCATCAATTCTGTTCAAGAACTCGGGATTGAACAGCCTTTTCATCTCTTTGAGGATTCTCTCCTTCATCTGCAGATAGTCAGTCTTAGCTCCCGCAGCCTGCTGGAAGCCTACTGAGCTGGTTTTCCCTACCTCTCTGGTGCCAAGATTGGAGGTCATTATCAGGATGGTGTTCTTGAAGTCCACTTTTCTGCCAAAGCTGTCGGTTAGTTGTCCGTCGTCGAGAACTTGAAGCAGGATGTTGAACACATCTGGATGCGCCTTTTCTATTTCGTCCAACAGCACTACTGAATAGGGTTTGCGCCGGACTTTTTCGGTGAGTTGTCCCCCTTCTTCATAGCCCACATACCCCGGCGGGGCGCCTATTAGTCGTGAGACAGCAAACCTCTCCATGTATTCGGACATATCGATCCTTATCAGCGCATCCACATCTTCAAAGAGGTAGGCAGCTAAGACTCGAGCCAGCTCTGTTTTACCCACTCCAGTGGGACCTAAGAAGATGAAAGAGCCTATGGGTCGGTTTGGGTTTTTCAGTCCGGCCCGATTTCTTCTGAGCGCTCTGGCTACGGCTCTAATCGCCTCTTCCTGTCCTACTACCCGTTTGCTCAACTCCTCCTCCATAGCCAGGAGGCGTTCGGATTCGCTCTTTTCTAAACGGAACAGCGGGATACCCGTCGCCATCGAGATCACCTGGGCCACATCCTCATGGGTGACCTCCACAGGTTTATCCATTAGCTCTTGTTCCCACTTCTTTTTTCGTAGTTCCAATTTTCGCTGAAGCTTCTTCTCTCTGTCCCTCAGGGCGGCCGCTTGTTCAAAATCCTGGTGCTCAATAGCTGACTTCTTCTGTTTGTCTAGTTCATCAATCTTCAATTCCAGCTGCTTGATCTCCTGGGGCACTGCGATCATTGAGAGACGTATCTTAGAGCAGGCTTCGTCAATCATATCTATAGCCTTATCTGGAAGATAGCGCCCCGAGATATATCTATCAGACTGCCTGGCAGCCGACTCGATGGCCTCATCGGTTATCTTAACTTTATGATATTCTTCGTACTTGGGTCTCAGCCCCTTCAGAATTTGGATGGTTTCTTCCACCGACGGTGGGTCCACTATTATGGGTTGGAATCTTCTCTCCAGGGCCCCGTCTTTCTCGATGTACTTTCTATACTCGTTGAGTGTTGTCGCACCGATACACTGGAGTTCACCTCGGGACAGTGCAGGCTTGAACATATTGGAAGCGTCTAAGCTTCCCTCAGCGCTGCCAGCACCCACCACGGTGTGAACCTCATCAATGAAGAGGATAACATCTTTGGATTGTGTCAGTTCTTTCATTATTGCCTTTATACGTTCCTCAAATTGTCCCCGGTATTTGGTCCCGGCCACTATCCCGCCCAGGTCCAAACTAATTATACGCTTATTATCAAGAATCTGCGGTACCTCGCGGGCCACAATCCTCTGGGCAAGACCTTCGATGATGGCGGTTTTGCCAACCCCAGGTTCGCCAATCAGAACAGGATTGTTCTTCTTCCGTCTGCATAGAATCTGCGAGACTCGTTCTATCTCCTTCTCCCTGCCTATTACTGGATCAAGCTTATTCTCTCTTGCCAACTGGGTCAAGTCCCTGCCAAAGTGGTCGAGAAAGGGAGTTTTACTCTTTTTCTTCGACTTTTTGGAGAGCGATTTTCCGGTGAACACAGCTACCACTTCCTCCTTAATAGTCTGATAGTCGACATCGAAGGCGGCCAATATCTGCGAAGCGATGCACTCGCTGTCCTTCGCCAGAGCCAACAGTAGATGTTCTGTGCCCACATATTTTACACCCATCTGTTGTGCTTCCCCGGCAGCCATCTCTAAGATACGCCTGGCCTTAGGAGTAAAAGGATTATCCCCCATAACCATAGCACCACCAGAAGGCGGTACAGCATCCTCCACCATCCGAATGATCTGCTCTAACTCCAAGTTGAGATTGAGCAGGACAGTCACCGCGATCCCATCTCCTTCCTTAATCAGGCCTAAAAGCAGGTGTTCTGTGCCCACATAGTTGTGGCCTAACCGCTTTGCCTCCTGGTGGGCTAACTGTACAACCCTTCTTACCCTGTCGGTGAACATACTGTTCATTTATTGTCCTCCCTCAAGAAGTCACGTAAGAGTGTCAAAGGCACGGATTTATCGATCTTGACTTGTTTTTGCTCCCTGTAGCCTTTCCCGCACTATATTTGCTCTAAAGATATCCCGTTCTGAGGATTCCAAGTATCTACCAGCCAATTTCTGTAAATGAGAGGGTTGCACCATTACTATAAGTTGATTGAGGGTTTTGAAGTCTGGATAAGGTATCAACTCCATACTTCGCCCCAGTCTCACCGCAGAGCAGAGGTTCATAAACTCCTCAGTGGTGAGCAACCTGGCATTTTCCAGGATTCCCAGCGCCCATTTTCCAGGATTCCCAGCGCCCGCCATATCTTGTCCTCAAGCTGATATCGGGCATCATTTATTAAGGTTTGTCGACTCTTCAGCTCGGATTCAATGACCTCGGTAACAATCTTTTTTAATGATCCGATAATCTGTTCTTCGCTTTTGCCCAGGGTGACCTGGTTAGATATTTGAAAAAAGTTGCCCAGTACTTCTGTGCCTTCTGGTTAGATATTTGAAAAAAGTTGCCCAGTACTTCTGTGCCTTCCCCATAGAAACCCCTGACGGTCATCCCCACCTGGGTTATTGCCCGCAGGACCTTTTCTATCTCCCGGGTCAGAACCAGGGCGGGCAAGTGTATCAAAACAGAGATCCGCAGGCCAGTGCCAACGTTGGAAGGGCAAGCAGTTAGATAACCTAATTTTTCCGAGAAGGAGTACTCCAGCAGCCGGGAGAACTCATCGTCGAACTTGTCCACCAGCGCCCACACCTCCTGCAATTGCAATCCTGACTGCATAGCTTGAAGTCTGAGGTGATCTTCCTCATTGACCATTACGCTGACCAGCTCTTGTTCGTCAAGCAGAATGCCCTGGTGTTGATCTTTCCCTTCTGCCAGGCCAGGGCTGATCAGGTGCCGTTCTACTAAGATCTGCCGATCGATCTTTGACAACTGGCTTATGTCAATAAAAAAGATATCCTTCAGATAGCTACTCCGTTCTCTGGCGGCCAACACATTATTGAGTACCTGAGAGAGCTGAGCCTCGCTGGCTCGACTGGCAAATGGCACAGAGTCCAAATTCCTTGCGGCACTTTCCCCCGGTGTACGGTGCTGCCGTGGAGTTTGGTCAGAACCTTCTCTAACGGCTCGGAGAATGCGCTGTAACAGTCACCACAGCCCAGGCGGCCATTTTGCTTGAAGTCTGCATAGGAAAGACCACAGGTGGGACACCTGAGATTCTTATCCTCTGCAGCGCTCTTTGCCTTTGCTCCGTCCTCCTCTGCGGTATGTTCCTCTGAGGAAGCCACGGAGATGCCCATCTTCTTGGCGCACTCCTCGCACAGATAGAGAACCGACTTCTTGTTATTCGCTATCTGAGTGAGAATAACCACCGCAGGTTTTTTTCCACACTTCTGACATACCACCGTCTATCATCACCCTTTTTGTTTTTCATGGTACTTAACGCGCGAACCGACGGAGTTCATCCCTGGCTTACAATTTTCCCATTGCTTAACTGTAACACTCTGTCGGCCTTACTGGCAAGCTCCAGGTTGTGGGTGGCAATAACAAAGGTCTTCTCTAAGCTCCTGGAGAGTTCCCAAAGCAATGTATGTAGGGTCCGACTGCTGGCGAAATCCAAGTTGCCGGAGGGCTCGTCCGCCAGAACCAACTCTGGGTTATTAATCAGGGCCCGGACCACAGCCACTCGTTGCTGCTCTCCGGCTGAAAGCTGATTAGGTCTATGTGACTCCCTTTCTGCCAGCCCCACTCTACTCAGCAGTTCTCTCGCCGGCTTGATCAACTCTTCTGCTCTCCTGCCGGCGATCATCCCTGGCACCATCACATTCTCTAGCGCTGAGAGCTCCGGCAACAGGTAGTGGAACTGAAATACAAATCCTACGGTCCTGTTCCTCAGCTTGGCTAACTGGTCGTCGGAGAGAGAGAAAACGTCTGTAGAATCCATCCACAACTGTCCCCGGGTGGGTCGATCCAGAATTCCCAGAATATGGAGAAGAGTGCTTTTCCCCACACCAGAGGGTCCTACCACAGCGACAATCTCCCCTCTTTTGATCTCCAGGTCAATTCCCAACAATACATCTATCTGTCCGTCGGCTGTAGGATAACTCTTGTATATGCCGTGCGCCTCCAGGACGTTCTCATTCATACCTGATTGCCTCGACAGGCTGTAGAGAAGATGCCTTGTTGGCAGGGTAGAGGGAGGCCAGAAAACATATTGCCAGACTTCCTGCCGAAATACAGATGAAGTCCAGCGGCCGCATGTTAACAGGCACAGCACTGATTATGTAAATGTCGGCTGGAAGAGAGATTACTTTAAAATTCTCTTGGATCCAGCACAGCAAATATCCAACAACGCACCCTGATGCTGTTCCCAGACTCAGGACGATAAAACTGCCCCATTTTTCCAACTTCATCCAGTTGAACAGGTGCCTGTACATCTGAGCCCAGGTGAGGGTATAGTAGGGGTAGCCCAGAGCCTTGTTGATCTGTTTCGTTGCGGTTCCAACCTTATATAAATCATCCAACTTAGCCTCGATGCCCGTGACCTCATCACCTGAGCCAAGGAGAAGTTGGGCTGACCGGAGGGAGATACAGACCAGGGATGCATCAAAGTCGTAAAGTCCAACCTGAAAGATACCTGTGACCACAAACCTCCTCATTTTGGGAGTGCCCCACAGTGAGGTCACGGTCGTGCCTTTAGG
>MVCY01000080.1 GCA_002049985.1 Candidatus Latescibacteria bacterium 4484_181 | reverse complement strand
ATCAAATTCCTTCTGCTCTGGAATCGGGGAGAACCCTTTATGAACGAGGATCTGGCAGAAATGATCCGTGAGGCTAAAAAGAGGGGGATCTTTGTGCAGACAAGCACTAATGGCCATTTCCTCAGCGGCCCCCAGGTGGCTGAGGCAGTTGTAGAGTCGGGTTTAGACGAGTTGATCGTTTCGGTAGACGGCATCACGCAGCAGAGCTATTCAAGGTATAGAAAGGGCGGGGATGTGAAAAAGGTCTTTCGTGGTGTTGAAACGCTGGTGAAGGCCAAAAGGAGAAAGGGAAGCGACACCCCGGTTATCACTTTCCAATTCTTGGTGATGAAGCACAATGAGCACGAGATTGGGGACCTGAAGAGAGTGGCCCGGAGACTGGGGGCTGATAGAATATTGCTGAAGACAGTTCGGGTGGGCTCATTAAGACAGGCTGAGGAGTTCTTGCCGCCGAGGGCCGATTTCTCCCGCTATACTGTAGTCCACTCGACTAACGGGAAGTCGGAACTTCAATTGAAGTTGAAGAGGCAGAGCTGTCGCCGTCTCTGGTACAGCACCGTAGTTAACTGGGACGGCGAAGTCTTGCCCTGCTGTTTCGATGAGAAAGGGCAATATACTATGGGCAACATCTTCACCCAGCAGTTTGGTGTGATATGGAGAGGCAGAAGATATCAGAAGTTTCGGTCCCAGTTGCTGAAGAGTCGATATGCGTTTCCGATGTGTCAAAACTGCACTGAAGGTATAGAGAAACTTTATATTTCTGACATTTGGATTTCCTGAAACTTAACCCCTGGAGTCTCCGGTGTCCAGAAAGGCTTCGCTGGCTATCAAATTTGGCATAATGTTTGTGGTTTTGGCACTCTTAATTGCCAAGATCCACCCTGCCAGTATCTTAGCTACGCTTTCTGAAGTCAATCGCAAGATGGTACTCTGGGTGCTTCTGCTTCTTGTCCCCAATCTTGGGGTTCAAGGCCTCAGGTGGGGTTATCTGGTGAGGAGGGTAGAGAGAGAAGCTGGCATCAGGGAAATAGTCGCTTCACTGTTGGTGGGGTTCTCTTTTGGGCTGGTCTCTCCTGGTAGAGTTGGTGAACTGGTACGGGGGGCCTATGTGAGAGGGGAAAGCCGACTGCGAATGGTGGGATTGGCAGCCGTTGATAAGATCTACCAGGTGGCCACAGTGGTGATAGCAGGAATGATCAGCCTGATTCTGATTAAACCATTGGCGATCGGGATGGTGGCGCTGGGGATAATTTGCTTAGTGCTTTGGGAATGCTCTAATAATCTGAACTTACTGAAAAAGCTGTTGCTCAAAGTTTCTTCCATCTTCCATTTCACCCGAAAACTTTCCCTTATAGTAGAAGGTTTTGAGAGTTTAAGCAGAAAAAGCTCCGTTGTGGTTTTGGGCCTGTCGATCCTTTTCTATGCTATCTATTTCACCCAGTTCTACTTTTTGGTTCTTGCCTTCTCGCCTTTTCCATTCAGGGCGGCGGTGAGGACGATTCCACTGGTGTTTCTATTCAAGACAGCTCTACCTATCACTCCGGTGGACATAGGGGTGAGAGAGGCCACTTCGGTGCTGCTTTTTTCTCAATATGGCGTGGATAAGGCCTGCGCCTTCAACGCCGCTTTTCTGCTCTTTGTAATCAATGTGCTTCTGCCGGCTTTGGTAGGCGTATTTTTCATCCCGACAATTCGACTCAAGAGATGAGCATGGAAGAGAAGACAAGTTTTGAAAGCAGGTTGAGTCGCCTTCAGGAAATTGTGGAGGCCCTGGAGGCAGGGGAACTCACCCTGGAGCAGTCATTGGAACTTTTTGAGGAGGGCGTGAAGCTGTCGCGACAGTGCACTGAGATGCTAGAGGCAGCGAAAAAACGCGTCTTGACACTGATTCGAGAGGCCGGTGGGCAGTTTCGCCTGGAGATGTTGGAGAAAGAACTGGGAGGAGATTCTCCCCCAACCATATATCTGACTCAGCCTACAGTTACCTCAATTCCGGAGGTAAGGCTCTACGTCCAGCGATACTTTTCTTCTCCTGCGGGGCAGTGGGGGGAGATGAATCTAAGGCGCTGCCAGCGGCCGCTGCAATTGAGGTGTTCCATACCTGGACCTTAGCTCACGACGACATCATAGACAGTGACAAGAGGAGACGAGGCCAGCCTACCCTCCATGAGGAGTTTTGCAGGAGAGGGCAGGAAGAACTGATGCTGGGGGCTAAGGATGCCAAACACTACGGCCTCTCAGTAGCCATACTGACCGGCGACCTTCAGCACGGCTGGTCAGTCTCCCTGCTGGCTGAACTAACCAATAAATACGGCCTTTCTCCGCAACTGAGCTTACGTCTGATCGAAGAGCTGAACACATATGTCACCTGCAATCTGCTTTCCGGAGAGCTTCTCGATATTCAGTATTCGAAACTTCCCGTTGAATCCTTGAGGGAAGAGGATATTCTCAGTATGCTATGGAAGAAGACGGCCGTTCTGTACGAGTTCGCTGGCAGGGCGGGGGCAATGATAGGATTAGAGGTCTCAGAGCCCCATCATCCCCTGGTTCAGGCGCTTTCTCTGTTTGCCAGCAGGTGTGGATTGGCCTTTCAACTTCAAGATGATATCCTCGGCATAGTTGGCGATGAAGAGAAGTTGGGCAAATCGGTCGGCTCTGATATCAGAGAAGGGAAAAAGACTACCATAGTATACTATGCCTTTAAGAAGGCAACTGCTGAACAGAGGAGATACCTAAGGGGTATTCTGGGCAACAAGAGGGCAACAGAAGGTCGGGTGAGGGAAGTAGCAGACCTACTGGTGGAGCTGGGTGCAGTGGAGAGAACCCGCAGCCTAGCAGAGCGCTATGTTGCAGATGCAATAGAGCACCTTCAGAAGATTCCAGATTCCCGGTATAAGCAGCTTCTGGCCACCTGGGCAGAGTATATAGTGTGCAGAGAGTTTTAGATGGAAAAAGGGGAAAAAGCGAACAAGAAAAAGGGGGACGAGCAGGAGGTGCTTATGCCCTCTGCTGCAGCTCCAAAGCACTCGATGCTGGATACGATTGACTCCCCTGAAGACCTCCGGAGGCTGGAAATTCCGGAGCTGGTAGAGTTAGCAGAGGAGATCAGGGAGCGAATCATCTCTGTGGTCTCCCGCACCGGGGGCCACCTGGCGCCGAGCTTGGGAACCGTTGAGCTGGCCATTGCGCTTCACTACGTGTTCAACACCCCGGTGGACAAGATAGTCTGGGATGTGGGACACCAGGCGTATGCGCATAAATTGCTGACCGGGCGGCGAGGAGCCTTCGGTTCGCTTCGACAGTATAAAGGGATAAGCGGCTTTCTCCGCAGGGATGAAAGCCCTTACGATGTTTTCGGTGCCGGACACAGCAGCACCTCCATATCGGCCGCCCTGGGAATAGCTTCTGCCAGAGACCTAAAAGGGGAGAGTTACCATGTGGTTGCTGTCATCGGCGATGGGGCCATGGGAGCCGGGCTTGCCTTCGAAGGCCTGAATAACGCTGGCGCCTCTGGGAGAGACCTTATCGTTGTGCTCAACGACAACCAGATGTCCATCTCCCCCAACGTGGGGGCCCTGGCCCGATACTTCACTGACATAATCACCTCCCAGCCTTATAAGAAGCTGAAGGCCGATATCTGGGAGCTGACCGGGTTACTACCCCGAGGAGCAGGACGAGTAAGAAAGGCGATCAGAGAAATTGATACGAGCATCAAATCACTTATTGTCCCTGGAGCTTTTTTTGAGAAGATAGGCTTCCGTTATATAGGTCCCATAGATGGGCACAATCTCTCCCATCTGATCAGAATTTTGAGGTCTGTCAAAGAGATCTCGGGTCCGGTTCTGGTGCATGTCCATACTGTTAAGGGCAAGGGGTATCATCTTGCTGAGGCCGATGCCTCCAGGTTTCACGGGCTGGATGCCTTTGATAAAGAGACAGGGCGCAGCAAAACCAGAGAGACAGCCCCATCCTGCTCCGAGGTTTTCGGCAAAGCCCTGACAGAGTTTGCTCGAAAGCGCCAGGATATTGTAGCCATCACAGCGGCAATGGCCAAGGGCACAGGGTTAAACCTGTTTGCCGAGCAGTTTCCCCACAGGTTTTTCGATGTCGGTATTGCCGAGCAACATGCGGTGACATTCGCGGCTGGTCTGGCAGTAGGAGGATATAAACCAGTAGTGGCAATCTACTCCACCTTCTTACAGAGGGCCTTCGACCAGATCATCCACGATGTCGCCCTGCAGAAACTCCCAGTGGTCTTCGCCATAGACCGCGGTGGACTCGTAGGCGAGGACGGTCCCACCCACCATGGGAGCTTCGATCTCAGTTTCTTGCGTCAAATACCCAATATGGTGGTTATGGCTCCTGCAGATGAGCCAGAACTCAGGGGGATGCTGAAACTGGCCTTGGATTACCAGAACGGCCCGATAGCCCTTAGATACCCCAGAGGGGCAGTTAGAGGACTCGATCCGGGCGAGCAGATCAAGCCTCTGAGGGTGGGAAGAGCAGTAGTGCTCCGTCAGGGCAAAGACGCCGTTATTTTAGCCATCGGTTCGGTGGTCTGGCCCTCACTGGAGGCAGCCCAGCTTCTGCAAAAATACTCTGTAGGCGTGGTCAATATGAGGTTTGTAAAGCCCTTAGATAAAGCTCTACTGCGCCGTATCTACCGAAATGGCCTGAGGATTATCACCGTAGAGGAGAACGTCTTAGAGGGTGGATTTGGCTCAGCAGTGATGGAGTTCTACGAGCAAAATGGGATGTCAGATGTGAAACTGAAGAGGTTGGGCATTCCGGATCGATTTATTGAGCACGGGCCAAGGAAGATCCTGCTGAGGAAGATAGGTCTTGATGCCGAAGGAATTGCCAAGAGTGTGCGAAAGCTGCTGCAGCAGGAGACGAGGGTAGTGTAGGGTAACCGTCGCCGTAAACACAAGATATGCGTTCCCATAAATGGGTACAATGCGGTTCTGAGCCGCAAAGGCAACCTCAAACAGTCTGAAGAAATCTAGTTACTGTAATGAAGAGATTAAAGAATATCGCCATTGTTGCGAATATAAACAAATCCGGTGTCAGAAAGGCGGTGGAAGATTCTCTTAGGCTGGTTCACCAACAGGGGGGAGTCTGTTTCTTAGAGGAGAAACTCAAGGGTATCTGCCCGGGGGCAGGAGAATTTCT
>MVCY01000079.1 GCA_002049985.1 Candidatus Latescibacteria bacterium 4484_181 | reverse complement strand
GGGATATCGCTTTCGCTAGATGACAAGCTGATGATCTCCCGAAAATTGGACGAATTGGGCGTTCATTACATAGAGGGAGGTTGGCCTAATCCCACTAATCCTAAAGATTTAGAGTTTTTTGTTCGGGTTAAAGATTACCCGTTCCGTACCGCCAAGATCACCGCTTTTGGTAGCACCAGAAGAGTTGGTAACAGGCCGGAAGAGGATATGATCTTGAACACGCTGTTGAAGGCAGATACGGAAGTGGTGACCATCTTTGGCAAAAGCTGGGACCTGCATGTGACCGAAGTGCTCAAGACCACTTTGGACGAGAATCTCAGGATGATAGAGGACTCGGTGGCCTTCCTTCGTTCTCGTGGGAGGCGGGTTATCTATGACGCCGAACACTTTTTCGATGGCTATAAGAATAACCCTCAATATGCCCTTAAGACCTTAGAGGCGGCCCAGAGTGGAGGTGCTGAGATTCTGGTGTTGTGCGACACCAACGGCGGCTGTTTGCCTCTGGAGACCAAACAGATAATAGAAGAGGTAAAGAAGAAGATTCTGTTGCCTTTTGGTATTCATACCCACAACGACTCCGGGATGGCAGACGCCAACTCCATAGTTGCGGTGGAACTTGGCGCACTCCAGGTGCAGGGGACCTTTGGGGGCTGGGGAGAAAGATGTGGGAACGCTAACCTGAGTACTGTTATTCCCAATATTACGTTAAAACTGGGAAGAGATTGCATTCCCAAGGGAAACCTGCGAAACTTAGTGGAGGTCTCGCGTTTTATCAGTGAGGTGGCCAATGTGGCCCATGATTTCCGGCAACCCTATGTGGGGGAGAGTGCCTTCGCCCATAAGGGCGGAGCACATATCGATGGGGTACTAAAACTACCCAGGTCTTTTGAGCACATAGACCCCAAGTTGGTAGGCAATGAGAGACGCCTACTGCTCTCTGAACAATCCGGCGGAAGCACGGTGGTCAAAAAGCTGCAAAAACTGTGCCCTGGGGTGAAAAAGAACGACCCCATTGTCTCTCAACTGCTTGCCGAGGTGAAGAGGCTTGAGAACGAGGGATATCAGTTTGAAGCTGCGTCGGCTTCGTTCGAGATGTTGGCCCGGAAGCTGCTCCAAAAATATGAGGATCCTTTCCAACTGGAAGGATTTCGCACTATCGTGGAGAAAAGAAAGGACGGGCGAGTCTTTTCCGAGGCTACAGTGAGAGTGGTGGTGGGTGGTGAAGAGCAATATATGGCCGCCGAGGGTGATGGCCCGGTCAACGCTTTGGATATAGCCTTGAGAAAGGCATTGGAGAAGGTCTATCCCTCTTTAAGCGGCGTCCGCCTCAGGGATTATAAGGTGAGGGTTCTCTCCAGTAGCGCCGGAACAGCCGCTAAGGTGAGAGTCCTAATCCAATCCTCTGACGGTACGGACGTCTGGGGTACCGTAGGGGTTTCAGAAAATATTATCGAGGCCAGTTGGGAAGCACTAGCCGACAGCATGGGGTATAAGATTCTGAGAGATAAGGAGAAACACGGATGATCTACAGTAAGAGGTTGGATAGGCTGCCGCCTTACCTTTTTGGCATGCTGAATGAGCTGAAGCTGAGATTGAGACAGCAGGGCGAGGATGTGATTGACTTGGCGATGGGAAATCCCGACTCTCCTCCTGCCCCCCATATTGTGGAGAAGCTGAGACAGGTGGCACTGGACCCCAAAGCCCACCGTTATTCTGCTTCTAAGGGGATCCGCAACCTGAGGAAGGCCATCTGTCGCCATTACCAGAGGAGGTACGGGGTCGAACTGGACTGGGAGACAGAGGCCATTGGGGTGATCGGTTCTAAGGAGGGCTTAGCCCACCTCAGTCTGGCACTGCTTGACGAGGGGGACACAGCCTTGGTACCTAATCCTACATACCCCATACATATCTACAGCGTAGTTATTGCCGGAGGCAATGTGATCACCATCCCTCTATGCCAAGAGGAAAATTTTGTGCCCCAGATGGACCAGATTTCCCGGAAGCTGTGGCCTAAGCCCAAGGTGATGATCCTGAATTTTCCTCATAATCCTACCACTGCAGTGGTTGACCTCTCTTTTCTCGAGCAGATAGTCGAATTCGCCAGGCAGGAAGACATACTTGTGGTTCACGATTTTGCTTATTCTGATATTGTTTTTGATGACTATAAGGCCCCCAGCATTATGCAGGTTAAGGGAGCCAAGCAGGTGGCAGTGGAGTTTTTCACTATGTCCAAAGCCTATAGTATGGCGGGCTGGCGTGTTGGATTCTGCGTCGGCAACTCTCACATTATAGAGGCGTTGGCGAAAATTAAGGGTTATTACGACTATGGCATGTTCACCCCGGTGCAGGTGGCGGCTATAGCTGCCTTAGACGGTCCCCAGGATTGGGCGCCTATTCCTGACAAATACCGCCAGATGGGTTCTATGAAATTCGCTACTAAGCTTCTGGAAGATGCGAAAGTTGCAGTCACCCCTGGCATCGGCTTTGGTGACCGGGGTGAAGGATATGTGAGAATGGCTTTGGTAGAGAACGAACACAGAATCAGACAGGCAATAAGAAATATTAAAAGGTGCTTGTTTAGATGAAACCAATTCTCGATTGAAAAAAGGGACAACCTGCGTTGAAGCTCCTCCGAGATGTCCTGCTGGTGATTTTGGCCCTACTGGTAGACTCCACTTTTGGTCCTAAGCTCTCTGTGCTGGGGATAAAGCCTGATTTTACTCTTATCGTCCTAGTTTACCTTGGTGTATTCAGAGGGCAAACAGAGGCGACACTGCTAGGGTTCTTCGCTGGTTTCATCCAAGATGTGTACTGGGTGAGCCACTTCGGCGTCAGTGCCCTCACGCGTTCGGTGGTCAGTTTTGCAGTCGGCTATTGCTATGGAAAAGTGGTTACAGAGAACTTTTTGGCTCAGGCGTCTATTATGTTCGCGGCAGCCTTTCTTAATAATCTTCTCTACTCTCTTCTCTCTTCGGGTGGAGATATAAGCGGCTCGTTCTTGTTGTTTTTCAGATACGGACTTCCAGGGGCCCTGTACACAATGGCCCTGTGGGTAGCGCTGTTGTGGATAGTTCTTAGTCTAAGAAAACGGAGAGAGTGACCTTGATGCAGGAAGGGAGTGTGAAGAGACGCTATCTGTTCGGGATAGTTGTTTTTCTTTTTGGGATTCTCTGTATTCGACTGTTTCAGTTGCAGGTTATCCGTGGCGCATACTACTTTGGCCTTTCTGAAAAGAATAGGATTAGGGTGGTCTCTGTACCTGCGCCACGTGGACTTATCTATGATAGGAATGGTCAGATCCTTGTTGATAACCGGCCCTCCTACACTATTGCTATTATTCCCTTTCAATTGAGAAACTTAGAGAAGACAGCCGAGGATATCAGTTTGGCTTTAGACCTGGACAAACAAAAGGTTAGGGAGAAGCTTGAAGCTTATAGGAAACGTCCTTATGAGCAGATCCGTTTGAAACGGGATGCGGGAATAAAAGCGGTGGCCGTTGTTGAGGAGAACAGATATGAGCTGCCAGGGGTGATCTGTCAGGTGGAGCCCAGGAGGCATTATCCTCAAGGGAACTTGGCGGCCCATATTTTAGGATATGTGGGAGAACTTTCGGAGAGAGAATTTGTCCGACTTCGGGCAAAAGGTTACCTCCCCGGAGAGACGGTTGGTAAGGCAGGGGTGGAGAGACAGTATGAAGAGTTTCTCCACGGCAGAAATGGGGTGAAGTATCTGGAAGTTGACGCCTTAGGTAGGGAGATAAGAGAGCTGTTCGCCAGACGCATGCGACACCCTCAAGTAGGACATAGTTTGTATCTGACTATCGATAACCGACTGCAGGGAGTGGCTACAGAGGCCTTTGGAGCGAACCAGGGTGCCCTGGTAGCCATTGATCCCCAAACCGGAGAGGTGTTGGCGATGGTGAGCAAACCGGATTATGATCCCGGTCTCTTCTCCGGGATCCTTGATCCTGCTGTGTGGGACAGTCTCAACGTCAGCCCCCAACATCCACTATTTAATCGGGCAATTCAGAGTGGATATCCTCCTGGTTCTACGGTGAAAATGGTAGCTGCAATAGCGGGATTGGAGTTGAAGCTTGTGGACGAGCAGACACACTTTGCTCCCTGCACTGGAGCATTTAGATTTGGGAATCGCTACTATGGTTGCTGGAAGGAAGAGGGCCATGGCTCTTTGGGACTAATCCAGGGAATTGCGCAGTCTTGCGATGTCTATTTCTATCAACTGGGGCTGAAAGTGGGGTTAGAAAACTGGAGCCAATATGCACGAACTCTGGGATTGGGCAAGAAAACCGGCATTGATCTACCTGGAGAGGCAAGGGGACTGATCCCCTCCGCCGATTACTATGACCGGGAATACGGGAAAGGGAAATGGACTCAGGGGTTGCTGCTGAACTTGTCCATTGGGCAAGGAGAAATTCTGGTCACCCCGCTGCAGATGGCCTGTTATATCGGAGCAATAGCTACCGGGAAGTTGGCCCGTCCCCATCTTTTGAAGAAGGTCGTCACTGCAGATGGAGATGTGATTTTCTCTCCGCAACCTGATATTAGGGATATAAAGGTCTCTGATTCTACCCTCTCACTTGTCAGGCGAGCTCTCTTGGAGGCAGTGGAAGGTGAGAAAGGTACGGGGTATTTAGCCAGGGTGAGGGGTTTTCATATAGCAGGCAAGACCGGGACTGCACAGAATCCCCATGGAGAGGACCACGCCTGGTTTGTTGCTTATGCTCCCTTTGAACAACCGAGCATAGCAGTGGCCGCAGTGGTAGAAGCAGGGGGACATGGTGCCACTGCCGCCGCCCCCATTGTTCAGAAAGTGCTTGCCGCCTATCTATTCAATAATAGATTTGTGAAGAGTGGTACAAACTAATGGATGAGCTTGCTGCGCGGGAGTTTGCCCTGAAGATACTTAAGCGGGTTGAACAGGGGGCGTATGCAGATAAGATGTTGGAGAGCCTCTTGCCTCAAAGCAGACTATCTGATACAGATAAGGCCTTGGTGAGGGAGTTGGTTCTGGGGGTGACCAAGTGGCGCAGACGGCTGGACTGGATTTTGAAAGTCTATCTGGTTAAAGGGCCAGATAGGCTTAACCCTTGGATAAGAAATATATTGCGCCTGGGAATTTATCAGATTGTCTTCCTGGACAGAATCCCCCCCTGGGCAGCGGTAGACGAGGCGGTCAAGCTTGCCGAGAAATACGGACATGAGGGTACTAAGAGGTTGGTAAACGGGGTGTTGCGGAGGGTCGCCAGAGAAGGGGATAATGTTAAGTATCCGAATGTGAAGAGAGATCCAGCAATTTATCTTTCAGTATATTACTCTCATCCTCTATGGACAGTGAGACGGTGGATTGAGCGGTATGGAGTGGCGGAAACGGTCAAACTGTGCGAATTTAACAATGCCAACCCCAAGGTCTTTATTCGCACCAACTCGCTTAAGACCACTCCAGAGAGACTTATCGGACAGTTAGAGGCAGAGGGCATTGAAGCACGGCCCAACCAGCTTCTTGTCGACTTCCTGGAACTGGAGTCAGCCGAGGGTCTATTCAAAACTCGGTGTTTTCTGGAAGGCCATTTTCAGGTACAGGACCCTGGAGCCGGGGTGGCGGCTCTGTTGCGAGATAATGAGAAATCAAGGACTAATCCTCGCTCTCGACAAACAGAAACGGCGTCTCAGAACCCTTCAGGAGAACATGAAAAGGTTGGGCGTGCAAATTATTCAAACTAAGGCAGAAGATGCCTTGAATTTCACCTCCGAGCCCTTTGACCGAGTCTTGGTAGATGCTCCTTGTTCAGGATCGGGCACATTTTGCCGCAGAGCTGATGCGGTGTATTGGTCTACAGTACCTGCAGTATTGAACCCGAGGAGAACGAGATGGTGGTAGAAAGATTTCTTAAAGAAAATCCTGGGTTCACGCTGGAGAAAGCCGAAAAGGTTCTTCCGTCTATTGCTGAGCAATATGTTAAGATCTTTCCTCCAAGGGACGGTTGCGACGGCTCTTTCGCGGCCAGAATAAGGAGGAGAGGTGAGTATGATTAAGCAGCTCCTTCTGTTTCTACTGGCAGGGATTGTATGTTTGGTTGTGGGCTTAGCGCTTCTTGACCGGGTGATTATGCCCAGAGTGGTAAGATATGGGCAGGAGGTGGAAGTGCCTGACATAACTGAGAAGAGTCTGGAGGAAGCGACCGCTATCCTTCAGACTAAAGGTCTTATCTTGAGCCTGGAGAGGTGGGAAAGGACAGAAGAGCTTCCCGCAGGGCAGGTCATCTCCCAGAGGCCCGAACCCTTCTCCCGGGTGAAGAGAGGAAGGCACATCTATGTTGTGGTGAGCAAGGGGGGGAAACTCTATGAAGTGCCCGATGTGTGCGGACTTTCGGAGCGAGAGGCGAAGCTGCTCTTGGAACAAAAAGGGCTTAAGGTGGGAGAGATCAGGAAGCAACCCTCTGATCAGTCCCAAAAAGGAACAGTTATCTGTCAAGTGCCTCCCCCAGACACCACTGTGGGATCAGATGTGCTGGTGAACTTGGTGGTGGGCACTGGTCCGGAAAAACAGGAGATAGTGATGCCCAACCTGGTGGGCAAGGGCCTTGAAGAAGCCCTGGTTATTCTGGAGGAAATGAACCTAAAGCCAGGGGAAATAAGCTATCGTCCCGATACTGAATACCTCCCTGACACTGTTTTGGAGCAATCGGTCAAGCCAGGCGAGCCGGTGCAAAGGGGAGAAAGGATAGATCTAGTGGTGAGTGAACTTTGAGAGACAGAAGAGTAAAAATAGCACCATCTCTTTTGGCGGCTGATTTCACATGTTTGCGCACCGAAGTGTGGAAGGCAGAGGCGGGTGGAGCAGATCTTCTACACCTGGATGTGATGGACGGCCATTTTGTTCCCAACATAACCTTCGGTCCCATGGTGGTGAAAACTGTCAGGAGATTGACACATCTGAAACTGGATGTACACTTGATGATCCAACAGCCATTCCGGTATGTGGGGCAGTTCGCTGACAGCGGTGCTGACTCGATTACCGTCCATGCAGAGGCCTGCCACGATCTACCTGGGGTAATACGTCAGATTCGCACGCAGCGGGTTTGCGTGGGCGTAGCTCTCAACCCTGACACACCAATTGATGTAATAAAGCCTGTGCTTGAACAGTTAGACCTTGTGCTGGTGATGTCGGTCAATCCCGGGTTTGGGGGACAAGCCTTTATGCCTTCTTGCTTAAGGAAGATCAGGGAACTGCGGCGATGGATTGACCGGGCGGGCTTGAAGACGGAGATTGAGGTTGATGGGGGGATATGGCCCCAAACCGCGCCCAGAGTCAAGCAGGCGGGAGTGGATATTCTGGTTGCCGGCTCAGCCATCTTCGGCTCCGGCGATGTGGCTGAGAATATCCGGGCGTTAAGGAATTCGTAAGGGGGGACCTTTAATGGCAGAGATCACTGTAGAGAGCTTTTTCAAACAGAATCGGCGGAGGCTTGCTTTAAAGCTGGTGGCTGGACAGGAAGGGATGGATCGGAAGCTCACCAGCTGTGAAATCCACCGGCCAGGTCTTGCTCTGGCAGGGTTTGTAGAACTCTACACTTTTGACCGGGTTCAGGTGCTGGGCAACACTGAGATGATTTACTTGGCTGAGCTGCCAGAGAAAAAGAAGCGGGAGGCCCTAGAGGTAATCTTCCAGTTCGACCTGCCATGTATTGTCGTCACCGGAAACAACCGCATCCCAGAGGTTTTGGCAGACCTCGCCAACCAGAAGGCTATCCCTCTGTTCAAAACGAAATTTGCCACCACTAAGTTCACTCATCTATTCAGCCTCTATTTGGATGATATCTTTGCCCCCCGTATCAGTATGCACGGTTCATTGGTGGATGTTTATGGAGTTGGTCTGCTGTTCACTGGCAGGAGCTCCATAGGCAAGAGCGAGCTTGCCTTAGATCTGGTGGAGCGGGGCCATCGCCTGGTCGCCGATGACATTGTAACCATCACCCGCAGGAGTCAAGGGATATTGGTCGGCACGGGCAATGATATCCTGCGCCACCACATCGAGATCCGAGGTGTGGGCATCGTAGATGTAGAGAAGGTGTTCGGGATCAGAGCTATCCGCCTCCAAAAGAGAATCCAGGTGGAGGTGGAGTTGGCAGATTGGAAGGAAAATATGGACTACGAGAGAATAGGAATTGATGAGAAGGTTGTCTCGATCTTAGATGTAGAAATTCCGAAGGTTACCATCCCCATATATCCAGGCAAGAATATCACTGTGATCGCCGAGATAATCGCCCTTAATTACCTGTTGCGAGTCAGTGGTCACCATCCTGCTAAGGAGTTTAACAAAAAGCTGTTGGAGTTGATAAGAAAGAGGAAAAGACAAGAGGAAGGCTTACGGCCAAGCTGAACGCTGGCCGGTATCGGGTCATTAGTCATGGGCGCTATTGATTTGGGATGCAGATTTGGCGCTCAGTTGCCAACCAATCTGGCAGTTCAGCATCTTTCCTTCAGGGCAAGCTGCGGCAGATGCCTCGAGTAGCCAATAGACTTAGATATATTGCTGAATTTTCACAAGAATCCGGAAAATGTATCTTCAAGCCAGCAGAATATGGTACCATAAGACTAATCTTGGAGGTGGGGCAGGGGAAATTGCGTTTTCCGTCAGCGGCCACAAGAAGCAGAGCCCCATCCTGCTGTCTGGAGAGCTTACGGCGTCAGCCATTCCGCCCTACCTCTTGCTTACGGAAGGCGCGTTTCTTTCGGTTCCTTTTTCTTGTGAAAAGAAGTGACAGATAGCTCAGTAAGACACGTATTGGGGCAGTGCAAATCTTATGCGCCCTGCTGGGCGGCTGTTTTGAGCTGAGCGGCCATTCAGGAGGTAAAATAACAGGGCAGGTAATTCTGGAGCAGGAAAGCAACTGTTCAGGTGTCGAGGCTATGTTGTTTTTGCCGGTTTCTGTTGATTCAGAAGAGCTGCCTCCCGAACGAGCCACAGTGGGCGTTGAAATCTCCCAGCAGACGGATTTCGACCACCGACTGGCCGCTCAGGTAGCAACCGCAACCACGGGCCCCGACGGATATTTCCAGTTCAAGGAAGTCCCCCAGGGCTATTATGTCCTGGTGCTTTCTAAACGGGGCTTCGGCTGGAGATACACTTTCGATGTCTCACCGTCGTGCTCTTTGCCCCCAGTTCATCTCTGGAAAGAGCAGCAGGTGAGGGGTAGGATATCAGAAAACACCACTTGGCTTGCAGATCACCATTACATTGTGAGGGGGGATATAGAAGTGGCCCCAGAAGTCTGTCTCACCATAGAACCTGGCGCGTGGGTCAGATTTGACGGCTACTGGAGGTTTCGGGTTAGGGGGAGACTGCTGGCCAAAGGGTGTCTAATCGCTTGCTGTGGTAGCGGAGTGACGATGGAGACGAATTCGGCCCCTATTATCTTTGGCAACCTTCTACTGAATAACGAAGAGACTGGGATCGCAGCCAAACTCTCCTCTTCCCCTCAGATATTAAACAACTGGATTGCCGGAAATTCAACAGCGGTGGATATCTCCTATGGAGCAAGCGCACTAATTGAGCACAATGTCATCAAGAACGGCAAGCAAGGGGTCAAAGCCAACCAGGCCAAAGAGATCGAAATAGAGCACAATATCGTTGAGGCACAGAGCAGTGCAGCATTCTATTTTGCCACCAGCACCACGGTGACCAATTTCACCGGTAATAATGTGGTGGGAAGCCTGGGATGGTATGTTTACTTGGGAGGAGGGTATATGCCTGATGTAGTAGCTACGGGCAATTGGTGGGGGACGATCGATCGGGCGG
>MVCY01000008.1 GCA_002049985.1 Candidatus Latescibacteria bacterium 4484_181 | reverse complement strand
GCCAGCAACTCTCCGGGCTTGGGCAGAGGCATCAATCTCTCCTTAGCCAAAAAGTCGCCGGACTCACAGATCGGGCCTACCACATCGACCTTTACCCTCGCTGAGCTTGACTCAGTTACCGGTTTGATCTGGTGGTTGGGACGAATCAGGTCATTCATCCCTGCGTCTACGATAACAAACAGCTTCCGTGGAGTCTGTTTGATGTACAGCACTCGAGTAACCAAAATCCCGGCGTTTCCCACCAAGGAACGGCCGGGTTCGAAGATGATCTTACACCCTGTCTCAGCCAGCACAGGGGCAATTGCCTCCGCCCATTCCCGGGGCTCCGGCGGGGTTTCATCCTCGTATCTGATCCCCAATCCGCCACCGATATCTATGTATCTGATGTTAATATTTTTACTTCTGATGATCTTGACCAGTTCGGCCAGCCTTTGGGCACTATCCAGAAACGGTGCCAGAGTGGTTATCTGTGAGCCTATGTGAGCATCGATGCCCAGCACTTTAAGGTTCTCCATCCCGGCGGCAATCTCGAAGCTCTTCTGAGCCTGGGAATAAGGGATACCGAACTTATTCTCCTGAAGACCGGTGGCGATGTAAGGGTGGGTTTCGGGATCGATGTCCGGGTTTATCCTCAGCGCCACCGGTGCGACCCTACCTATCTGACCGGCAATATGGTCAACAGTTTCTAACTCAGGGATCGACTCTATATTGAACAGAAGAATTCCTTCCCTCAAGGCGTATTCTATCTCTGATTCTGTCTTCCCCACCCCTGAATAGACTATACGCTGTGCCGAGAACCCCGCCTTAAGGGCGCGGAACAACTCTCCACCCGAGACCACGTCAGCCCCTATTCCCTCCTGTGCTAAGATGTGAAGCAGGGCTAAGTTAGAATTGGCCTTGACGGAATAACAGGTCAGATGCTCCAGGCTACCAAAGGCCCGATGGATGCGATCGCAGTGGCGCAAGAGGGTACGTTCACTGTAAAGATAAAAAGGCGTTCCCACTTTCTCGGCCACGGCAGCAATATCCGTCTCCTCACAGAAGAGTTTACCATTGTAGTATTGGAAAAAATGCATCTCCTCTCCTGACAATAACTGTCATCAAGTCATCATCATCGGTTTTTTGGTTTAGCCAACCTCACTCAGCACTCACAAATTAACTACTCAACAGTGGACCAATCAGTTAGAATCTAATAGTCTTCATCCTTCTGGCTGCCTCCTTCAGCCGGTCGGTCTCCACGGTAAGGGAGAGTCTTATGAAACCTTCGCCGTATTGGCCGAATCCGACGCCAGGGGTGACGACCACTCCGATTCTTTCGATAAGCTCGGCAGCGAATTGGGTAGAGGTGAAGCCATGAGGCACAGGGCACCACAGGTAGCAGGTTGCCTGGCTGGGATCTGCCTGAAGTCCCATAGAACGTAATGCTTCTAGCAGCAGGCCTCGGCGCTGCTCATAGATTCTCTTCTGTTGTTCCACGCACCCCTGTGGTCCTTCCAGCGCCTGGACACCAGCCCACTGCACTGCCTGAAAGGCGCCGGAGTCTATGTTGGTCTTCACTGCACCCAGGGCAGCGATAATGTCGGCATTGCCCGCCGCAGCACCTATCCTCCAGCCGGTCATATTATAAGTTTTGGAGAGCGAATAGAACTCTACTGCTATCTCCAAGGCCCCGCTGGCCTCCAGGAAGCTGGGCGCACAGTAGCCGTCCAATCCCAACTCTAAATATGCCGCATCATGACAGACAACAATGTTGTAACCCCTGGCAAATTCCACTACCTGATGGAAAAAGTCTAAAGTAGCCACGGCCCCAGTGGGATTGTTAGGGTAGTTGAGAAACATCATCTTGGCCTTTCGAGCCGTATTGGAGTCTATGGCCCCTAGATCGGGCAGAAATCCATTGTCCTTCAGCAAGGGCATAATCACAGGGTCTGCTCCGGCCAGAATGGTGCTGTTTCTGTAAACCGGATAGGCAGGACTGGGAACTAAGACTTTATCCCCCGGATTCACAAGGGCAAATGGAATGTGAGCGATACCCTCCTTGGCGCCGATGAGGGTTATCACCTGCGTCTTAGGATCTAAGTCAATGCCGGCTCTTTTCCTGTACCACCTGGCAACCGCCTCCTTAAACGCCATCATCCCACTGTAGGAAGGGTATCGGTGGTTGGTCCTGTCGTAGGCAGATTTGCACAACTGATCGATGATGTGAGTTGGAGTGGGTTCTACTGGATCACCGACGCCTAAGTCAATAACATCCATTCCCTTCCCAATAGCCTCGCGTTTTTTGCTGTCCACCGCTGCAAAAAGATAGGGAGGCAGGGATTTGATTCTTTCGGATACTTCAAATTTGGCAGACATATTCACCACCCTTTGCTCTCCACAATGGTGATTTTCCACAGTGGTTTGTTTTTGCCGTTCCCAGAGCTCTTCTGTGCTTGTTCTACTAGTCATCAATCCACAGCTCGCCGATTTCCATTATGAGATCTCGCCCATGGATTCGATGAACTCTTTATTGGTCTTTGTTCTCTTTAATCGCTCCAGTAGAAACTCCATTGCCTCATCGGAAGGCATGCGGCTGAGGACTTTTCTCAGCAGCCACGTTCTGTGCAACTCCTTTTCTGAACGCAGAAGCTCCTCTTTTCTTGTCCCCGAGTGGTTCACATCGATAGCAGGGAAAATGCGCTGGTTGCTCAGGTTTCTATCCAGTTGTATCTCCATATTTCCTGTCCCCTTGAACTCCTCGAAAATAACCTCATCCATGCGGCTTCCGGTTTCGATGAGGGCAGTAGCAATAATGGTGAGACTTCCTCCCTCTTCGACTTTCCTAGCAGCGCCGAAGAATCGTTTGGGCCATTGGAGGGCATTGGCATCTACCCCCCCAGAGAGGACCCTTCCGCTGTGAGGGATGATGGAGTTGTATGCGCGGGCCAGCCGGGTGATACTGTCTAACAAGATGACCACATCGTGCTTGTACTCCACCAATCTCTTAGCCTTTTCCAATACCATCTTAGAGACCTGGACATGCCTCTCTGGCGGTTCATCAAATGTGGAACTTATCACCTCTGCTTTGACTGACCGCTCCATATCGGTCACCTCTTCTGGGCGCTCGTCGATCAACAGGACGATCAGTTTTATCTCTGGGTGATTCTTGGTAATACTGTTGGCCGTCTCTTGCAGTAGCATCGTCTTGCCGGCAAAGGGAGGGGAGACGATAAGACCCCGTTGTCCTTTTCCGATAGGTGCCAAAAGATCTACAATTCGGGTGGAGAATTTTGTTTGGTCAAATTCCAGCTTTATCCTCTCATAGGGGTGCAAGGGGGTGAGATTGTCGAAAAGGACTCTCTGCTTGGCCAACTCTGGATCTTCAAAATTTACCGCCTCCACCTTCAGAAGGGCGAAGTAGCTCTCATTCTCTTTTGGGGGGCGAATTTGACCGTAGACTGTATCACCCGTCCGGAGGTCGAATTTTTTGATCTGGGAGTGGGAAATGTAGATGTCGTCCGGACCGGGGAGATAGTTGTAGGCAGTCGAGCGGAGAAACCCATATCCATCGTCTAAGCTCTCCAAAACGCCCTCCCCGAACAGCGGACCTTCCTCCTCCGTCTGCGCCTCCAGAATCTTAAATATGAGTTCTTGCTTTCTTAAGCTGCCGTAGTCGGGGATCTTAAATTTCTGGGCTAGCTTTCCCAACTCAATAATGTTCATTGTCTTAAGTTCAGCAATATCCATAATCGGGTTCTCCTCAAAAATTATAGGGTCTATATAACTCCAGGTTACTTAGTTCGTTGAGAAACTGAAGAGAAGCAACTGGAAGGGAATTGAACAGTGGAACAAACGGAGAGGAAATTGTAACAAAGATATGAAATAGTCCAGCGCTTGTCAAGATTTTTCTGTTGACTTGGCGGAAATGGGATTTCAGGGTTTTGCCTTTGACTTCTTATTGCTCTGACCGCTTTCCCAGAATTCTTTCTCAATCTCTTCTTTCTTCTGTTCTATGTATCTGTCTATCTGAGAAGTTATCCCCTCTAAGTTCTCCAATTTTCTCACTCTTTCCTCTATCTCTTCCTCTTTTTTCAGCACCAGGCGGACAGCTTCGGCCACTGGGTCAGGCAGCTTGCCATGTTCCAGATCGATCACTGGCTTCCGATGCTCTTCTATCACTCTGCCGGGTATACCAACCACGGTGGCCCCTTCAGGCACATCTCGGATTACCACTGACCCTGAGCCTATCTTTGCCCCTGATCCCACCTTTATCGCCCCCAGAATAGTGGCTCCTGCGCCTACCACGACATTATTGCCCAAGGTAGGGTGTCTCTTCTCCTTTTTCAGTGAGGTGCCTCCTAAGACCACTCCCTGATAAAGAAGGCAATCGTCACCGATCTCTGCAGTCTCTCCTATTACCACTCCCATTCCGTGGTCGATGAAAAATCTCCGGCCTATCTTCGCCCCGGGGTGGATCTCAATCCCAGTGAGCCATCTGTTGATGTGCGAGATGAATCGTGCGACTAGAAATCTATTTCGCCGGTAGAGCCAGTGTGCTACCCGATGCAGCCATACGGCGTGAAGTCCCGGATAGCACATGATTACCTCCAAGGCACTCTTAGCTGCCGGATCCCTGTTGAAAACAGTTTGGATGTCTTCCCTGATCATTCTCAGCATAGCGGCCTCCTGCCCGCTAATATACAACAAGAGCTATCGGATGTAAAGGAATTTTTGCACGGAAGCCTCTATGAGACCGAAAACTATGGAAGTTATACTAGGATTTTCATTCGCTGGTTGCTTGATTCATAAAGAGTCCCTTGTTGTCATGTTAGGTTTGCGCAAGCATTCCATATCAATTCACGAACAAATCAGATTCTCTGTTCCATTCAAAATCGCAGTTTTGCCACTTTTCAGATTCTGTCGAATAACAGAGGACCTGTCAGTAGTGCGCCTCACTTCGGATACCTATTTTCTATACGGGGGCTCTCCAGAACGCAATTTCGTCGGCCTTTGGAGACACCTCATACTTCTGTTGTCAAGGTGGAATGGAGGACGTTTTCTGCAGGATCGGCCTTTTTCGGCAGTACCTTTTTACGAACCAATACTGATTGGGCTTATCAGTAGCTGGATCCACCCGGAATGCATCTGGGTGAACTAAGCAGGTAAATTCAACACAAGGTAGGGAGTGCAGCAATCAACTCAAGAGAGGGCATTGTCAGAAATGTGTTGACAGAGCCGAATAGATGCTATATTTTTACAGTTATGTAGCTGCTGCCTAATATTGTCACTTGCCGACTGGCCTATTGTAGTAACCCTATTAGCAAAAGGATTTTCCCGGAGGAGGCAGGTAACGTTCCTGCATTTGCGAAATAGACAGGCTATTAACCACATCAAAGAGGAGGTGAAGTGATGGTTGAGCTGTTCAACAAGGGGGGGCTTTTTATGTGGCCCTTGTTGGGGTGCTTAGTGATAGGGATAGCGTTTGTTTTTGAGCGCTTCTGGAGTTTAAGCCGGGCTTCGATTAATGCCAAGGAGTTTTTCATCAAGATTCGACAGTCCCTGGAAGATGGAGGGCTTGAGGATGCTGTTGAGCTCTGTGCAAACACGAGGGGACCTGTTGCCTCGATATTTCACGCCGCCCTGCTGAAGGCCGACCAAGGATTGGAGCGGATGGAGAAAGCCATTGAGGATGCCGGTTCTATAGAGATGGCCTTTTTGGAGAGGGGCATGATCTGGCTTTCTACCATTATTAGCATTGCTCCCCTTCTGGGTTTTCTGGGCACCGTGAGTGGGATGATCAGGGCCTTCTCCGCTATTGCCCGCAGAGGCGATGTAGAACCCAGCATCGTCGCTGGCGGTATCTCTGAGGCCCTTATCACCACCGCAGCCGGACTGGCCATCGCTATTCTGATCCAGGCATTCTACAATTTCTTCGCCTCCAGAATCGACAGGATAGTGATCGATATGGAAGAGAGCTCCGTCGCCCTGGTTGATGCCTTGGTGGAGATGGGATATACTGAACAGACTAAGGGTGTTGTCCAAAACAGGAGAAAGTCCGCAGAGCGCTAAACATCCTCTCAAAATGACGATTTCTGAACTCTGTCTTTCTCTGTGATTTCTTCAGTGAGAATTTGACAATGCCAATCAGAGTGAGGAGAATAGGAAATGGTTCCCAGAAGCAAAAGAATAGCCAGGCCCGCAATTCCCACGGCTTCACTGCCTGACATAGCCTTTCTTCTGATTATTTTCTTTCTGGTTACCACCACTATGCATATGGACAAGGGAATTGGTCTGACCTTACCAGCGCCGGGTCGAACCACAGAGGTGCCGAAGAAGAACATATGCCACATCTGGGTCAACGCCTTAGGGGAGATTATGTGTGAGGGGGAGATTATCACCATATCTGAACTCAGAGAGCAGATAAAGAGGAGACTAGCAGATAATCCAAGGCTTATTATCTCTCTAAAAGCTGACCGAGAGACCAAGTACGACGTCTTCATCGATGTACTGGACCAGGTGAAACTGGCGGGTGCCAAACGTATATCCATTGCATCACCGGAGTAGCGAAGATGAGATTCAGACGGAAAGTGGGCGTAGAGACAGCTATCCCTACCAGTTCGCTGTCAGATATAGTCTTTCTGCTATTGATCTTCTTTATGGTTTCCACTGTTTTTGTTCGATACCGGGGTCTGCCGGTGGAGTTGCCCTCAGCCAAGAAGATAGAGCGGATCGAAACCAAGAGGCACATCACCTACATTTGGGTAACGGCAGAGGGGAGGATATGCATTGATGATATGATAGTGAATATGCCACAGGTGAAGTCGGTTATCTATCGGAAACTGTCCAAGAACCCCCGGATTGTTGTCTCTCTTAAATGCGATAAGAATGTGCCCTATGGGATAGTCTCGGACATTATGGAGGAGCTGAAGAAGGCTGGAGCTCTCAGGATAAATTTCGCTACCAAGAGGAAGAAGTGAGAGATCTGAAGCCCAAGAAGGAGGTGGTCTGCCGCTTTTACAGAAAGGTAGATGGTTGATGGTCTCTAAGTTTCTGATTTACGTGTCCCTTATCTATGGTTTTCTCTTGCTTGGATATCTGGCCAAAAGGAGGGCAGGTCTGGGCGAGAGGGTGAGCAGCACCATCATGAAGAGCACTATCGTTTTTCTTGAGCCGGTCATAATCTGCAGTACCTTCTGGATTCTCGACCTCTCAGATCTGAGCCTGCTGTTTGCCGTACCCTTGACGGCCACTATGCTTTCCCTCTCAGTGGTACTGCCGGCACGTTTTTTCTCCGGCCTGCTAGGTCACGACTCTGAAAGCAGGGGGGCATTTTTGGGATGCGCTATGTTCTCCAACATAGGGGTGACTCTGGGAGGCTTCATCTGTTTCCTCTTCTTAGGAGAACCTGGATTCTCTGTTTCTCTTCTTTATACCGCTTATTTCATTCCTTTCCTATTTACCATAGGATTCCTTATTGTTGGTCGCTACAGTCCTTGTCCTCTCCTTGGCTGGCGGAATAATCTAGAAGACCTATTCACTAATCCCATTAGGATTGTATATATCTGGATGTGGCTTTATATACATTTGCCATTGGTATGACTATAAGGGTGCGCAAGATTGCAAAATATCTCCGAGACGACTTGAGTCTATCTGTTCTGAAATTCATAGTGAGCCCGCTCATCGCAGTGAGCATCGCTTATCTTCTGGGATGTCACCGCATCCTCGGCGGATTACCTTTAAAAGTAGTATTCATCGAGTCCTGCATGCCGGTGGCCATCTTCTCTCTGGTGCTCTCCCGGCTTTTGGATCTAAACCAAGACTTGGCAAACAGCGCCTGGATTTTCACTACCTTCGCTGTTTTACCCTTAACTCCTCTAATATACTTCGTAATGAATTTACTTTAACCGTATTTGCACTGTGCCCAAAGAGAACTCCAATTTCTATGTGTATCTTGGAGATCTACTTTGTTGATGAAAATCTGATACTGCCCGGAGGTGGAACAAATGCCAAAGCTATATGGAGAAAGCTTTACCAAAAGGGATCTGCTGCGTCACATCGGCGACATCTCGCAGGCAGGGGGAGTAAAGAGATACTGGCTGGCAGAGGGAAAAGCAGCTGGGACAGAGGCAGTTGATTTTCGCACTGGCGGTGGGCTAAACTTCACCGTCTTGCCCGGCAGAGGAATGGACATAAGTTTCGCCGAATACCGGGGGATACCCCTGTGCTGGCGTTCCTGTACCGGAGATGTCTCGCCCGCCTTCTTTGAGCCCCAGGGACTGGGGTGGCTCAGAGGCTTCTTCGGTGGGCTGCTTACTACCTGTGGATTAAGCTACTTAGGTGAACCCTGCATAGATCAGGGAGAACCGCTGGGGCTACACGGCAGAATCTCTAACATCCCCGCCCAGAACGTCCTGGCCGACGGACACTGGGAAGGCGAAAGCTACACAATGTGGATCAGGGGGAAAATAAGAGAGACCGCCGCCTTGGGAGAGAATATCTGTCTTACCCGAAAGATATCCGCCAAGTTAGGGGAGAACAAGCTGAAGCTTGAAGACACAGTGGAGAACTTGGGCTTTGAAAAAACGCCCCATATGATTCTCTATCACATAAACGGTGGATTTCCAGTAGTAGCTGAGGGTTCGGAGCTTATCTGTCCGGTGGCCTCTTTCCAACCGCGAGATGAACAAGCCAAGATAGAGATGGAGAGATATAATCGTTTCCTTCCTCCGGCTCCGGGCTTTAAAGAGCGTGTTTACTACCTTGACCTAAATGCTGACCCACAGGGGTACACCTACGCCGCCTTAGTTAATAGAGGTTTTGGGAATGGGAAGGGAATTGGTTTCTACATCAAATATAAGAAGCAGCAACTACCCGTGTTGGTGGAATGGAAGATGAACGGGGAGGGCTGTTATGTGGTGGGAATCGAGCCTGCCAACTGCAGGGTAGAGGGCAGGGCCAAGGCAAGGGAGAGCGGGGAGCTGGAATTCTTAGAGCCGAGTGAGAGACGGCGATATGAGATAGAGATAGGAGTGCTCGCCTCAAACCAGCAGATCAGTCAATTTGAGGAGATCGTCAAAGAAATCAAACAGGCCTAATATGCACGAAGTCTCACTCTCTTTCCTGGGTTGCAGGAGGCTGATGAATATGTGCGAAATGCATAATCGTGGCTTTTCCCACTGTGAAGTCAATAGTCACACAATAGGAGACTAATCCAGATACTTTACAAGAGACAGTTAGAAGTTGTGGAGAAATAGAGATAAGCTAACCGAATCTGAAAAGAACCAGCGTCAAAGAGGTACCGTCTCTTTTTTTTATTATAGGGCAAGTAGGGGACGCCCGGGCAGCGAGTCAGCCGGAGGTCTAGAATCGGTCCGACAGTCCATCACTTGGTGTGACCGACAATATATGGCACAGCTGAAATAAGGGCTAAAGCCATCATTGCTCCTGTTGCCCCGTTTAGAAAATAGTAAGAAAAATCACCATCGATCAGGGCGGAGTGTACCCTCCATCGGGTAAGAGTCTTTTGTAGACTGAGAAACACCAAAATGAGGAAGATGACAGCCAACTGAATGGCTGTTTTCCATTTGGCCAGTTTTGATGTTGCCATCTGCCGGTCACTACGCAGGGCCCGCATACGGATGCCGGTGATGACTATCTCTCGCGCCAGGATGACTTCCACCATCCACGAAGCAACCAAGTTTCTGATAACCAGAGAGAAAAGAACTGAGAGGGTGAGAATCTTATCGGCCAGAGGGTCCAAGAATCGGCCAAAACGACTGGATAAGCCTCTGGTTCTGGCAAGCTTACCGTCGTACTTATCCGTCAATGAGGCTACTCCAAAGACAATCAGAGCTAAGTATTGGCAACAATCCGGGAGAACGTCAACACATTGGGCGCAGTTATCAGGTCCTTCATAGTATCAACTCATCTTCTTCCATTATGAGCAGAGTATTTGGAAGCAATATCAAATGGGAAGATCCAGATGGCAAAAGCGCTTTTTCCCGTCATTTTGGTATTCGGGCTTTGGGTATGTCAGTACAAATTGGATGCCACACCTGATCAAATTGAGGTAAAGCTGTTTTTCTTCTCCCTCAGAAAGGACTGGGTGGTATGTCGCCTTTTTCAAGAGCTTTTCTCCAACAGTTCTTCCCAACGGCGGTCCACTTCAGCCTGTAGTTGTTCAATCACCTGTTGATTATCGCCTTTGAATAGATGGGCAAATCTTCCTTGGGTTTTAAGCCATTCTTCGACAGGGAGTTTCTGCTTCGGTCGGTAAGTTAGTCTCCACTTACCCTCTACAACCTCATAGAGTGGCCATAGGCAAGTATCTACGGCCAGTTGGGCTATCTTGATGGTCTCATTTGGGGGGAATCGCCAGCCACGAGGGCAGGGGGAGAGAACATTCATAAACGATGGTCCTTCGGTTCGGAGCGCGGTTTGGGTTTTGCTCACCAGGTCATTCCAGCGGCCGGGTGAAGTCTGAGCCACATAGGGGATATGGTGAGCGGCCATTATTTCAGTTAGGTCCTTTCTGTTCTGGGACTTACCTGGGAGCAGTTTGCCCGCCGGGCAGGTGGTAGTTGCCGCCCCCAGCGGAGTGGCGCTGGACCGCTGGATGCCCGTGTTCATGTAGGCCTGATTGTCGTAGCAGACATAAAGCATCCGGTGACCCCGTTCGCAGGCGCCAGAAAGGGCCTGTAGACCTATGTCATAAGTACCTCCGTCGCCCC
This sequence comes from Candidatus Latescibacteria bacterium 4484_181, assembly GCA_002049985.1. GTDB lineage: Bacteria > Latescibacterota > MVCY01 > MVCY01 > MVCY01 > MVCY01. Next base: position 10,768 of record MVCY01000008.1, on the reverse strand, counting down.
CGAAGGCGATAAATCTGATGTCTTGACTAATTTTCCCTTTCTTCTTCAACGCCCGGTACGCTGTTTCCACCCCACTGAGCGTAGAGGCGGCATTTTCAAAGGCGCAGTGAATAAAGGGACAACGCCAGGCAGTGTATGGGAATATAGTTGTTGCCACCTCAAGACAACCGGTGGCATTTGCCACCACTACAGGTGTATCCGCTGCCAGAAGCACCTGCCGCACAATTATGGAGGCCCCACAACCGGCACACAGCCGATGCTGCTGGAAAGTTCTTTTAAGCTGGCCATCAACTCCTCCTATTCTCTAACACTGACATAGTCAACAAGCTGTTCTGTTTTTCCTCGTTCTGCTGTTCTCTCCAGTTCTTCTCCAACCTTCTGTATATCTTCTATGTCTATATCTCTTCCCCCCAAGCCGTAGATGTAGTTGACCAATAGGGGACGGCGATCGGCTCTGAACAGGGCCGAGCTTATCTCAGTGAAGAGTGGTCCAGCGGTTGCCCCGAAGGAGACCGCTCTGTCCAGCACAGCAACCGCTTCAAATCCGCCCAAAAGCTGGATCAACTCTTCGCTGGGAAAGGGCCTGAAAGCTCGCAACTTTAGCAGTCCTATAGGTAAGCCATCGGCTCTTAGCCGGTCCACAGCCTCCTTTGCAGTCCCAGCGGCAGAACCCAGCAGAACTATTGCCAGCCGAGCGTCCTGAAGCCGATAGCCTTCAAACAGTCCGTACTCCCTCCCTGAGAGGGCACTGAACTGCTTGCCGATTTCGACTATGACTTGCTTGGCCGGGCCGTAGGCCTCTATTTGCTGGCGCTTATGCTCAAAATAGAAATCGTAAAGGTCCAGAGGCCCAAAGGTGTGAGGGTGAGCGATATCCAGCAGGGAATTTACTGGCTTGAATTCGCCCACAAATTCCTGAACTTCCTTGTCTTCGAGTAGTTTTAGGCATTCCACTGCATGGCTGATGATGAAGCCATCGTAGCAAACCATAACTGGCAGCCTGACCTGGGGATGTTCAGCGATACGCACTGCTTGAATGAGGGTATCGTAGACCTCCTGACTGTTTTCACAGTAAAGTTGAATCCAGCCCGCATCTCTGGCACCCATTGAGTCAGAGTGATCGCAATGGATGTTTATATTGGCGGAAAGAGCTCTATTCACCAGGGCCATAACAATTGGCAGGCGGGTGGAGGCGGCGATGTAAAGGATCTCCCACATAAGGGCCATACCGTTGGCAGAAGTAGCGGTCATTACCCGGGTGCCTGCCGCCGCTGCTCCCACGCAAGCACTCATTGCTGAATGCTCGCTCTCCACAGTGATGAATTCGGTATCCACCCGACCATCGGCCACAAATTGGGCAAACGTCTGTACAACTTCAGTTTGAGGAGTTATGGGATAGGCAGCCACTACGTCGGGATTTATCTGACGCATCGCCTCTGCTGCTGCCTGATTCCCCTCCATTGAAATCAATTTTCCCATAATTCGCTCCTTTTCTGGTCAAGATGAGCATTGATCTGGATAGATTTCACAGGGATAGAATCCCTTAGCCTCCTTAACTAATGCATTATACTATTTCAAATCATCCGTTTTTCTTTCTTCTACCATTGTTATTGCCTTAATTCTTGGGGGGCAGACCTCGGCACAGATGCCGCAGCCCTTGCAATGGTCATAATCTATGCCCACAATCTTAGCGTTTTCTACTATAATGGAAGAGTCGGGGCAGTGGATCCAGCACAGCAGGCAATTGGTGCATTTCTGTTCATCACGGATGGGGCGGAAAGTTCGCCAACTGCCGGTTATGTACTGCTCGGCGTTGCCTGCTTCCAGTATAACTCCTCCCTGAGGCAGTTTTTTCCATCCTGTATCCGGTGTAATCTTCACTCTGACTTCACCTCCTCATAGGCCCGTCGGATAGCCTGGATATTCTTCTCTACTACCAGACCGCTGAACTTTTTCTCAAAGCTCTTGCGGGTGTTAGTGATAACTGCTTCAATGTTCAAAAGTCCACTGGCCTTAATCATAGCCCCTATCATCGGGGTGTTAGGGATGGGTTTGCCTATAGTCTCCAGGGCGATTTGGGTGGCTGGCACGGTGAACAGACGCCTACCCGATATGCTCAGGCTCCTCCGCAAGGAGTCCGGCGACTCTCCTGTGTTTACCACCACCGTGCCATCTTTGGGAACTCCATCCAAGATATCCACGGTTTCAAGTAGGGTGGGGTCCAGTACTGCCACCACTTGGGGGGTTTTTACATGGCAGTGAATTCTGATTGGGGTGTCGCTTATGCGAGTGAAGGCCATCATGGGTGCCCCCATCCTCTCTGGTCCGTATTCCGGGAAGGCTTGGATGTATTTACCCTCTTGCATTGCCGATTCGGCGAGAAGATAGGCAGCGGTCTTCGCCCCCTGTCCTCCCCTGCCGTGCCATCGAACTTCAATCATCTTGGACATAACATCCTCCTGGATTGCTTCGATCCGCTATTTTGATTTGAAGTGACTATTCTACCTTTCGCCGTTCTTCTATAGCTCGAATTAAAGTCTCTTTGCTGGCGATCTCTAAATCTCCACCTACAGGCAGCCCCTGAGCAAGCCGGGAGACCTTCACTGGGTAGGGCCGGAGCAATTTGGCCAGATAGACGGAGGTGGTTTCCCCTTCCGCCGTAGCACTGGTGGCCAGGATCACTTCCTGGACGCCATTTCTTACCCGCTCCTGGAGTTCTCTGATCCTTAGGTTATCTGGGCCGATACCATCCAGGGGCGACAGAACTCCGCCCAGCACGTGATACAGCCCTCTATACTGGCCTGTTTTCTCCACCGCTAACACATCTCTTGGTTCTTCTACCACGCATATGATTGAGCTGTTTCGGGTAGAATCAGAGCAGACACTACATGGGTCGGTTTCGGTCAGATTGAAGCAGATCGAACAGTAACGGGTTTTCTCCTTTAGCTCGATAATTGCCTCGGCCAGAGAGAGTGCCTCTTCTCTGTCGGCCTTCATCAGATAGAAAGTTAGCCTCTGGGCAGTTCTTCTTCCAATGGAAGGCAGTTTCTGAAATGCCGCAGTCAGTCTTTCAACAGAATCAACAGTGGGGCGCATTGCCTATTTCTCCCTGTTTTTCAGTCAAGTCAATCCGGGTATTTTTATGTTGCCCAGTAGTTGTGGGACGAGTCCCCCAGTTAATTTTTGCATCTCCTCTTCGGCCAATTCTTGGGCCCTCTGGCGGGCTTGGTTCACAGCAGCCACAATCAAATCCTCTAACATCTCAACATCTTCGGGATTTACAACTTGTGGGTCAATCTTCACTTCCAGGATCTCCTGTTTGCCATTGGCCACCACAGTAACCATACCTCCGCCGGCAGTACCTTCAACCCTTTTTTGCTCCAACTCTTCCTGTAACTTTGAGAGTTTTCCCTGTAGGGCCTGTGCCTGTTTAATCACCGTCGCAAATCCTGTAGGGACCTTTGCCATTACGTTATCCTCCTTGTTTTCAGTTTATCCCAGACTTACTGTCTGGTGCTCCTCCAACGAGCTCTCCGTCGAATATCTCCACTACGCTGCGAAGTAAAGGTTCCCTCTGGTAGAGTTGTTCCAGGGGAGCCTTCGGTGTGCTCGTTTTCTTCTCAGCAGAATCGACAACCGTGCACTTAATCTTCAGCGGAGCGCTGAACATCTCTCCTATGGTCTGCTCCACCAAAGTGCTCTCTTTTTCCACTTTTCTGGCAGAGAAGTTGCCTTCTTTTTTGAAGGAGAGTTCGAGAATACCCCCGGACACCTCAGCCGGCACTGCATGAGAAAGAAGTGCTCCTAAACTTCTCTTTTTCTGCTTAACTGCCTCAACTATCTGAGGCCAATGCTGCTGTAGATTTTCCAGACTCAGTTCCAAATCTGCTGATTCTGTGGTAACCTCTTTCCCCTTTTTGGTGGGCTCCACTGTTACTTTCTCGTGAGGTTCTATCTGCTCTGGTTTGTCTTCGAACAATGGAAGGGAAGGTGGTCTATTTTCACTAATCTGAAAGTTTGTTCTTTTGAATCTTTCTTCTAATCGGGAGAATCGTTCTAATAGCTCATTCAGAAGTACGGTAGAATCCAGCTTAATCAACCTAATAACGGCGATTTCCAGCTTCAGTCTTGGATTAGGAGCCCGATTGATTGAAGCTTCTATGTCAGAGACGATCTTTATCATTCGCAGCAGGTCTTCTTCGGAGAAGTTTTTTGCCTGGGCTTGATAGCTCAGTTTGTCCCCCTCTGATGCCTCTATATTTTTCATCCCTCCAGGAATTTTAGCAAACAACAGGTCCCGAAGATGTTCCAGCAGTCCTTTTACGATTTCTCCCACCTCTCGGCCATCTTCGATCACCTTCTCCACCAGTTCCAGACCCCTGCGACTATCTTTTTGGGCCACGGCCTCTATCAAGTCGAAGAAAAATTGCCGTTCTACCAGTCCGAGCAAGCTTTCCACTGTCTCGGATGAGATCTGACTGCCGCCGAAGGCGATCACCTGGTCTAAGAGGCTTTCGGCGTCCCGCATTGCCCCATCGGCCTTTTTGGCTATTAGCAGCAGGGCATCTTCGTTGATCTCAACCGACTCGCGAGAAGCGATCAATTGGAGGCGCTTAACCATCTCCGCAGTCGGAATCCTCTTGAAGTCGAAGCGCTGACAGCGGGACAGAATGGTCAAGGGAATATCCTGAGGCTGAGTGGTGGCAAAGATGAAAACGACATGTGGAGGTGGTTCCTCGAGTGTTTTCAACAGGGCATTGAAGGCGGGAGTAGTTAGCATATGCACTTCGTCGATGTAATATATCTTGTATCTGCTTTGGCTGGGGGCATATCTGACGTTCTCCCTCAGGTCACGTACTTCGTCGATGCCTCGGTTAGAAGCTCCATCAATCTCCAGGACATCGAGACTGACCCCATTGGTGATCTCTTTGCAGGCAGTGCATTTGTTACAGGGGTGGGGTGTAGGGCCCTCAGCACAGTTCAATGCTTTAGCTAAGATTCGAGCAGTGGTAGTCTTGCCCACACCACGAGGGCCAGAAAATAGATAGGCCTGGGCAATTCTGCCTGAACTGATAGCATTCTTCAGAGTAGCAGTAACATGTTCCTGAGCTACTACATCGTCAAAGTTTAAGGGTCGCCACTTTCTGGACAGCACTACATAAGACATCTTTTGGCTCTTTAGGTTGCTTTCGGTATTGTTGACTAAGTCTCAGTGAATTTTGAGCAACAAACTCCGAATCTTCAAAGACGGAGTTTGTCGTAGCGTCAGCTGCACCTGAAATTGCGCATTCTATCAAAAAGGCTGTGGGAAGTGCTTGCGAACCCCAATAGGGCAAAGCGTGGGATTTAAGCATTCAATTTTCGAAGCCGTTTGGAACCGAGTTGTATGCGGTCGTGCACCCACCTTTGGCCGTTTGTCCCGGGCGTCACAGTCACAGCCGACTCCGGTCAGGTTGCCCTGCGGCACACGCAAGAGAACGCCTACCGCTGCTACCTTCCGGTCCTGACGGGGTTTAGCGACCTTCCGTTGCACAGGACCTGACCATCAACGCCGCTTATGGCTGGTATATCCTGAGACAACAGAGCCTAGGGTTGGGAATTAAGCCCCGCTGTAGCGGATTGCGGGTACAGGGCACCGCTGGCTCCCCGCCTAGCACGACCGCAACCTTTTCAGTGGAGCAGAGCGGATTCGAACCGCCGACCTCATCCGTGCGAGGGATGCGCTCTCCCAACTGAGCTACTGCCCCATAAGAACCGGCGAAGCTTGGTCTCAGCCCGACGAGACTTCACTTCGCATTGCAAGAATCATCCGTTCATAAAAAGTCGCATTATCCCTTCCTCTGGGGGAGGGAATTCACCCTGTTAGATGGGGGCTCTTATCCAACAGGGCGTAAAAGGAAGAGGTCGCAGAAGCCAAAGCCACCTTTGCTTACAGCTCTGCTAAGGCTATATTCTATCTCTCATTTTGCATTTTGCATTGAACCTCTTCAGCAGCTTGACATAGATTTTGTCTTATCAAAGCGCCTAATCCCTCTCCAGACGAATACGCCTGCTGGAGCGCACTGCTTCTTTGAAAACGGTGGGGTCTCCAATGACCTTTCCTACGATATCCACCGGGCTGGCAGTACAAATCTCCTCCCCTTGGCTGGCCGGGCTCTTTCCGTAAAAGATACAAAATGCGTTTCCAGGGGGACAGTATCCTAAATCCCCCCGCTCAACCACCTCCTTTACGCATTCCAGCTCGGCCTGTACCAGAATAGAAAAATATACCTCGTCTCCCCAGGTGTTAAACACGCTTTCGATGGGAAGCGCATCCCGGATAAGTCCTGCCGCGGGGGGAGTCGTTTAACTGAGCCTTGACCTCTATGTCGCCGATTTCTATCTTGGTATTCCTGGACATCCTTCTCCCTATTGTGCCCCCTTTTCGACTTCCCAGAGCTTGAAACCCTTCACCTGAAGAGTTCCTTAATCTTTCCCCAGACTGACAGTTCGACACCGGTAGGTTTTGCTACGCCTGTTATTCTCCTGACTTCGGAAGTGAGGGTGGCCCAAGGTACTGTAGGCCCGGAGGCCGGCGTCACTGCTCGACCTGCGTTCAATAGATATACTCCCTGGAGCGGGTCGCACAACTCAAATGTACCTTCGGATTCATTGAAATTCAGGAAGAGCAAAACGAAGTTTCCGTCCGAAAAAACGGAAGAGTTTCCTGCGGGGTTGCGGACTACGCTAACCTTTGCCTTTGGCGCGATTGAATCTCCCTTAAACAGCTCTATCGGCCGGAAGATTATGAAGGTGCAGTCGGCAGTCTGGCTGACAGTTTCTACTTCCCCGGTAGCTATCCATTCGGCCTTCTGGCATAACTCGGTGAGGTTCCACTGGGGAAGCTTTCCGTACGCCTTACCGGCCACAAGAATAAGCAATAACAGAACAAGGAACAATGGGAATCTACCCTTTTGCATCTCCTTTTCTCCTTTTCCCATACTTCTGCCGTTTATCACTCTATCCTGATGAGGTTGCCGGGTTTAATCCGCTCCTTGCCCTCCATTATCTCTGCTTTGGAGAGATGAGCTGCCTGGATTAGTATGATTCGGATAACTCCCACCTTCTGTTCTGTGTACCCCAACACCATACCAGATACCGGGTCTCGGAGCTCTTTTCCTCTACTGTAGACACTGAACTTGTCTCCCACTTGGATGCTATCTTCTATCCCTATATTAACATATACATCATTGTTTTCAACCAACAATACTGCTGGCTGAGAGACCTTAGGCAGTGGAGGGGGCACGACAATCTGTTCCAGTTTGGTCTTAAGTTGATCTATTGCTTTCTGCGCGGCCCGGCCTAGTACTGTCTTCTTAAACTCCTCTGACCCAAAACGAAGGGTATCTAACCCATAGAATTCAAGAGTTTTATCGCTTGCTTTTCCGAAAAGCGACAATCCCAGATCTCGATCGGTTACCTTTGCTCTGCCTGTAATTGTTCCCAGCGGCTTTCCGTCGATAACCCTCTGGACACTGGCTTGCAGCTCCACAGTGCTCGAATACGACTCATATCCTGCCAACATAGGAAGTCCTGCCTGGAAGCGAGAGAGGCTGAACTTCTTTATCTCGCCGGTGATAAGGACGTCTACCCCTGCTTTTTTGACTATTTCTCTTATTTGTGTTGACCTTTCATGGGCTGCGGCCTTTTTCCTTTTGGGGAATAGGAACCCAAGCAGACAAGACCTTGCTCCCCTTTTGGGCCTTGGAGGCAGGGATTTCAAGGCGCTGGTGAGGGTATCAACAGGTACTATCTGATAGAATGGGTTCTGGCTAATAGCTTCTCCCAACCAGACAGCTATTCCCTTCTCGATATTCCACCCCCCATCGTAGCCAGTATTGTCTTTAAAAGGCAGTATACCAACATTCTGTCTTGCCAGGAGGGTGGAGCTGCAGAGCAGAACAAGAAAGCAAAATATGAGTCCGACAAGGGGAATTTTCCTCATAACTGTAGAATATCTGGTCGCTTAATACTTGCTGTCTGGATCATTGGCCAGTCTTCGATTTCGGTGATTACCTCTGTCTTGTCAGGCAAGGCGATAATGGTGTCCTCTGACTTGGTGCCTGTAATGGACGGGTTCCAGGCGTAGGCCTGGTTTTCTTGCACCATGTGGGTAGAGTTAGAAGTTGCCTTGAAATCCCGGGTGGCATAGCCGGTGGCGCCTCCCTGATGATGAAGTCTCCACTGATCACCGAATCCCACCTGCCTGTAGCTGTGGACAGCCTTTTCAAATATCTCCTTAATCAGGTTTCCCGGCACGGTATGTGAGATAAGGGTGGCATCTACTTGGACTACAGCGTTGTGTTTTTTCCGCAGTGATTCGGGGAGTCTCCCGAGGTGGACCAGCCTGGTCATTGAGACTATCAGACCCCACCTGCGAGCGCAGACGACAATCATAGCGTATCTCACCAGTCTTCTTTCTGTAGGAATGGGGTGGCGGAACTTTTCGATGCGATCGTCAGTACCCACCAGCAGGACAACGGGCACTATCTTTTTTGATAGCAGGCTTTCGCTGAGCCGGCCCGCAATCTGAGACTCCTTGACGCCGACTCTTAAACTCTGACATACTCTAGACACAGACTCGCCGGTATTTTTGCCCAACCAGCGATATCTGCCTATCTCACCTTCGGTAAGAGAATATCGTAGCTGGGAGAACTCATCGGCCAGAGGGCCGGTGTCCGTGGCAACTGTTCCTCCGCGAGTTAGATCTTTTATGATCTGCTCCTTGCGTTCGGGTTGGTACCACTCAAACTGGGCCAGCTCAAAGCCGAGTCCAGCTGCCTCTTCTGCCTGAATACGAGGGGCCTCGATGTTATCTGAGATGAGGTAATCTTTCTCTGGAGTGGCCAGAATGGACGATGCCCCTGAGTCGGAGTTGATAGCCACAAAATTCTCTCCCCCGGCGGTATACCAAGAGAAACTGCTCTGCCGTGTGAGCAGAATGCCAGCTAGGCAGTGGCGGTCTAAAAACTCCCTCACCTTTTGCCGTTTAACATCTACTTCTGTTTTTCGGTCCATATCAGTTATCCTTATAAGAATTGGAACTCGTTATTCAGACTCAATAAGCAAACCAACAGGGTTACCCTTGGCTTTGAGGTACGGGTAGGACATAGGGTCCTTCGGGAATGGCTGCTATTTTCGCCTCTTGGCAGCTTTGTTCTAATGCCTGCTCTACAGCTTCCTCTACCGAAGTGGTTGGTTCCACCATAAGCTTTCGAACCCGGCAGCGGGGTATCCCTTCGCTGTATAGGAAGACCCGAGCTTTTTTTAACACGTGGCATAACTTCTCCACTTGCCACTGGTCTTTGACAAAATAGCCCGGCTGGCAGATGCGCTGGAGAAACTCGTCCGGATTCTCTGTCTGCTCAATGAGTTGAGTGAACTCGGCTCCACCGATTCCTTCTGCACATTCAGACGCGATGATAATGGCTCCGCCCTTCTTAATTACTGGTAGAGCGGTGCTCATCCCCTTAATTGTCTGGTAGAAGGTTAGGTCCAGTGGGTAACCGCCGCCACTTGTAACCACTATGTCAACGGGTTCTACCCAGGGAACTTTCACCTGTTTTTCTACAAATCTCACCCCAGCCTGATGGGCTTTGTCCAGCTCTCCAGCGAAGACTCCATTAGGCCTGCCCCGTTGATCCACACTGACATTCAAGCTGAAGTCAACTCCCACCATCCGGGCGATCTCCAGAGCTTCCCGATGGAAGGGGTTGCCGCTTAGGATTCCCTCAGTACTCCTGGGAGATTCAAGAAAACGAGGTCCGTGCTGAACCTTTATTGTCTCCAGGCCGCATATTCCTGGGCAGATCGCCTTTCTGCCACCTGAGTACCCGGCCATAAAGTGGGGTTCAATAAGGCCAGTGGTGATTTTCAGGTCTGCCTTGACAAACAGAGGGTTGACGAAGACTGGGGTAGCTCTTCGGGTGTGGCCGAGGAAGGCCATCGACCCAGTTGCTCTGTGGTCAACTATCTGGTAGTCCGAAACAATGTCAGGGCCCAACATCTGGAGTCGCTCTTGTTCAGAACTGGGGCGATGAAGTCCGGTGGCGATCAATATGGTAATCGCTTCTCTGGAGATGCCGCTTTCTTGAACGACTTCCAGGATAGGTGGCAAGATCACCCGGTTGGGCACAGGTCTGGATTTGTTCTCAGAACTCCCGTTACCCTATGGGACGGCAATTCCACCCGCAGCCCTCGCTTGCCGTATTTGAGCACCAGCTCCATTTGGGCAATAAAGCTTCTCCAATTAAAGGGCAAATTTCACGGCAGAGACCACAAAGGAAAGCATATGCCCAATCCAATAATTATCTAGGAACTACTTTCCATTTACGGCCTTAACGTTTTTGTAGTAAAGATCAGCTCAAGGTGCTTTCGGTACCTGAGTCGACAAAATGGACCTTAACCAAGATATTGTAGTTGGAGACCTAACAGGCAAAACTTCTGTCTCTCGGCCAGCTATCTGTCACTTTTCTTTGCAAGAAAGCTGACCAAAGGAAGTGGTTCTTCCCTAAGCATAGGGCAAAGGTAGGCTTAAATTGCTCAGTTCACAGGCTCTGGGGCAACAGGCCCTGGTTTTGATTCCCGCGGCCGCTGACAGAAAATGCAATCACCCCCAGCTTCCGGATTAACCATAAGTTTGCGATTAATCGTGCGGCTAACCACAGTTGCTAAATAGCAAAACCTAATGAATTGGGCTGACAGCAGAAGGTCTGTCCACGGAAGTCCG
>MVCY01000078.1 GCA_002049985.1 Candidatus Latescibacteria bacterium 4484_181 | reverse complement strand
AGACCTGAGACTGCTTAAAGATCATAAAAGGAGGTGATGCGACTGCGAGCTTTATGTATCAGAATTAGCGCCATAGCTGTGTGAGCAGCTCGTAAAAGGGAGGATCAAAAATCAATCTTTTCACGGGAGAAAGACAATGGAACTAAAGGGGAAAATACGCTTGGTTGCTTTTTTACTACTGGCAGGACTTCTCACGTTCTCCGGGATTGTCTTCGCTGGTACGACGGGAAAGATTGTGGGAAAAGTTGTGGACGAGGAGACAGGAGAGGTCTTACCAGGTGTAAATGTGGTAATTGAAGGCACTGGGCTCGGGGCCAGTACTGACTTAGAAGGCAGGTACTTCATTATCAATATTCCTGTCGGTACATATTCCTTGAAGGCCTCGATGATCGGTTATACACCGGAGAGCAAAGTAGGGGTGAAGGTGAGCGCAGACTTGACGACCACGGTTGATTTTAAGCTCTCGCCCACTGTTATAGAGAGCCCAGAGGCCATAGTGGTGACCGCCAAGCGTCCGATGGTGGACAAAAGCAGGACTTCCACTATGCACATCGCTACCTCTGCAGAGATTACCAATATGCCCGTGACCACATCGGACGGGGTAGTGATCAATACGGCTGGGGTGGTATTTGACCGCATTGGTGGTCCGGTAGCTACCAATATGTCCACAAACGCCATTGCTGAAGTCCAGATGATTACCGGGGGGTTCAATGCTGAATATGGCAACGCGATGTCGGGTGTGGTTAATGTTGTAACCCCGGAGGGAGGACCAGGGCTGATCCACGGAAGCTATAAATTTACCACCGATAAGGGGATTAGCTCAATTGATAAGGACAAGTATGATTTCGGGGACAACAATCATCTCCTCTCCTTAAAAGGCACCCTTCCTTTCTTAGGTTCCGGGGTCAAATATTTCTTCTCTGGCAACCTCTATCTGACGGATGACTGGGGCCCTAGACTCCACAAGCTTGACCATCACAAGCAGCAGACCTACCGGACTCAGGGTAAGCTTACCTATAATTTCACCCCTACAATGAAGCTTACCTTAGGGGGCTTTAAGAATCGCCGTCAGTATCAGATGTACAACCATAACTATTATTTCAATCTGGACCACTATTTGTCCACTCTCGAGAAGGCAGAGCAGGTTTACGCCAAACTCACGCATCAAATCAGCAAAAACACCTTCTACGAGGCTAAACTCGGGATGTTTAGAAATAACTGGACCCGTGGAGTGGTAGACCCATTGCTGACCGACGAGGACAAGTGGTGGGAAGATTGGAAGTTTAAGATCCCATTGTTGGATGCTACACCGGCTGACAGCCTCCATGTCTACCAGGATAGGGATCAAACCTGGGAGTATCCCCTGGCAGTACCAGACCTTTTCTACAACATAGGAGACCATCGGTTCTTTGAAAATAGGAAGACCGATCAGGTGATCTTTAAGTTCGACATTACCAGTCAGATAAACTATAATAACTTGGTGAAGTCGGGCTTCGAGTATAATCTATATAAGGTCAAGCGCCATTACAACAGCCTGCCAGCGGATCCTAACCCATTTCTGGATGTCTATGAGTTCAAACCCCAGGTCGGGGCCTTCTATGTTCAGGATAAACTGGAATACAAAGGGTTGGTCATGAATATCGGAGGCCGAGTAGACTTTCTTACTCATGATGCCAAGCTGTGGCCGAGCGAGACAGAGCTGCCTTATACCAAGATGAATGAACATCCAGAGGCACGCACGGAAAAGGTAGAGCCAAAAATCACCTTCAGTCCACGCCTGGGAGTCTCTCATCCAGTGTCGGAAACTATGGTGATCTTTTTCAACTACGGCCACTTCTACCAGATGCCCAGGTTCCGGGAGCTGTTTATGACGCTCAATCCCAATCTCTCCAGGGCCAACCAGATTGTGGGCAATCCCGACCTGAAGCCGGAAAAGACAATCCAGCAGGAAGTGGGGTTATCCAACCAGTTCAGTGCTGACTTGGCGGTCGACCTCAGGGCCTATTACAAGAACATCTATAACCTTATGGCTATGGAGCGGCTGCCAACCAATGTCGGGACCCCTTATGATATTGTCCGCAATCTGGACTATGGCACGGTCAAGGGGTTGGAGGTGGTATTAAAGAAGCGGTACAGCCAGTATTGGGCTCTGAACCTAAGCTACACCCTTCAGTATGCCAAGGGGACCAACTCCGACTGGTTCGATCAATATGAGATCCACGCCAGGGATGCTATGGACCCGGTTACTGGTCTGACCAGGGTCTTCCCGCAGAAGACTTACTACCTGGATTTCGACCGGAGACATAGCCTGATTGCCAACCTTAGTTTGCGGTTCCCGAAGGGCTTCGGCCCAGTGGTGGCAGGGATTCATCCGGTTCAGAATACTGGCTTGAACATAGTCTACAACCTTGGCAGTGGCTTGCCCTACACTAAGAGGGATTACAAGGGCAATCCCATTGGAGAGAAGAACGGATACCGCCAGCCCTGGACAATGACCACCGATATGACACTGAGCAAGAGCTTGAGATTGTTTAATACCGCCGTTACCTTCTCTTTGGAGGTTACCAACCTCTTCAACCGTCGGAATGTACTCCGCATCTATCCTATCACTGGTAGTCCTTACGATGATGGCTATCAGGTTCCCCAAGTAGCTGACCGGGGTATCAGCAAGGATAAAGTGTCGGATTACCAGTGGAACTTTGAGAAGGTGAAGGACTTAAACGGCGACGGTGTCATCAGCCAGCGGGAAGAGCAAATTGCCTACGAGAATGCCTATAAATTCTATGTGAGAGATCCGATGAATTTCGGGCCTCCCAGACAGATTAAGATAGGTATGGCAGTGGATTTCTAGATCCCTCGGGCTGAGATACAGTACCTTGGTAGAAGATTCTTATAAGTCATAAGTTAATCTTAAGGAGGGAACTATGAAGCGAGTAGCTTTTTCCTCGAAGTTCATCCTGGTGGCACTGGTCGTGTTATTCTGCGCTACAGGGGTTCTTGTCAGTTCCCAGATTGTGCAGGCTAAGACCAGTGGCAACTGGAGCGGACTCAGAGCGAAAACAACCTCCGGATATGCCTCCCTGGTCACGAAATATTTAGACCTGAGCAATATCCGCATCCCGTTCACCAACTACGCCGTGTTCGGCAACACTGAACTAGGCCGTGCAGGGGGAGAGTGGCCTAAGGGTTCAGGTGAGATGTATATCTTCGGAGCCGGGATCTGGGTGGGAGGTACAATTAATGATGGCCCCATATACACGAACAAATACGGCCATGACAACCTTCCATTCACCGATCCTCGGGTAGTGATCGGGTATAACACAAGCGGCGGGGCCGAGGAGTTCTCTCCCCTGACTGACCTTCACATCAGCAACAGGTTAGAAGGGGCAGCTTGGCCGCTGGATAAGATTGTCTCCCTACAGGACAGCTATTGTAGCTTCGATGACCTGAATCCAGATAGGTTTGACACCGGTCCCGGCTCCAATTCGGACGAGGGTCCCTTGGGAGTTCGGGTCTGGCAGACAACCTATTCCTGGAACTACACCTTTTGCCAGGATATCATCTTCGTAAACTACAAAGTGACCAATGTCACCTTTTGCCAGGATATCATCTTCGTAAACTACAAAGTGACCAATGTCCGGCCAGATGGTAAGCCAATTTATAACTGCTACTTAGGAGTGGTATGCGACCCAGATGTTGGCCCTACTGCCAACGACGACTTAGTTGGGTTCGACCAGTCCCGCAACCTTGGCTATGCCTACGATAGCGACGGTTTTGAACCAGGCTGGGCACATGTGCCCGGATATGTCGGGTTCACATTGATATGTCGGGTTCACATTCCTGGAAAGCCCCATAGCTACTAACTATGTGGACTGGAACGGTAATGGCACCATCGACACCTTGGCCAACGGGGAGATCGATATGTCCGTGGCCGTCGACTATCACGGGGTCCAGACCCACGATATTGCCCCTGGAGATGTTCTGGGATTGACGCCTTTCACCTTAGCACCCGGTGATACAGTGAGTATGGTGGTGGCTATCGTGGCTGCCAGTACCTTGGAAGAGTTGCAGAAGGTGGCTGATCAGGCCAAAATGATATACGATAATCATTTCATTCTGCCTTCTGCCCCTGAACATCCTAAGGTCACTGTTGTCCCTGGGGACCGAAAGGTATACATCTCCTGGGAGAACAATGCCGAGCTATCCAAGGACAAGTACCGAGAGCAGGATTTTGAGGGTTACCGGGTCTGAGCAGGATTTTGAGGGTTACCGGGTCTGGCGCAGCCTGACCGGGCAGGCCGGCGACTGGGAGCTTTTGGCCCAGTATGATAAGACCAGTTTCACGCCTCGCAGTGCTGACATTACACAAGTGGCAGGGGAGTGGACTGGGACGGTGAACTATGAGGCCAGTACGGTTGAGGGCTATATCCTTGCCTATGGTGGTACTGAACTTTTCACCGGCCACGAATATCTGCTCAGGGTGAACTCGGACAGTACCTTCAGCATCTCCGATGTGACCCTGGGGGGGATAGCCCTTCCCTTGGCTACCGAGGCAGACTACTGGTATTACGATGGGGACACCCCGCCCAGCTTTGAGGTGTTCGACAGCGATATGAACAGTATGGTCGACAGCACCGGGGCTAAATACTTCGACGGCTGCTATCTCTATTTCGGCGGTATGATATTGAGTTTCAGCGGTCCGGTTCCTTCGGAGGATGTCATCTTCCGAATCGTTGGTAATCTGGAAAAGCCCGAAGGGAAAAACAGTGGTCTGAAATATACCTATGTTGATTCCAACCTGACCAATGGGGTTACTTATTATTACGATGTGACTGCCTACGATTTCCAGATCACTTCACCCCATAGTCTGGAAAACGGAATAGAAGGTATTGCTGTCACTCCCATGAGTCTGGCCACCGGAGTACTCGAGGCTGCCGTTTTTGATGTCAGACACACCTCAGGACATAGCAATGGAAAAGTGATTCCAGTGGTGGCGGACCCCGATGCAGTTACCGGGCATACATATCAGGTTACCTTCACGGACAGTACCTGGAATCTGGTGGATAAAAACACCGGGGCGGTGGTGCTGGCTGACCAGACCAACCAGAGCGGTGATGAGGAATACCTGGTGGTAGACGGCCTCTGCGTGAAGGTATTCAGTCCCCCAGTTGGAGTCAACGAGATCACCTATACCCCCTCCGATAACATGTGGTTCAGCGGGATAAACTGGGGTGGCTCGTACCTGGGTGGCGGTATGGATCTGGGCTGTAATTTCTTTGGCAGCAGTATCAACACTGGGTACATCAAAGTTGAATTGAGATTCAGCACCGATCCGTCCAAACAGCAGGATGCTTATGTCTACCTACGTCGCGGCACTCCAAGTTATGGCTTCGTCGGTATGGGTAAAGTGCCCTTCACTGCCTGGGATGTGGAGAACAACCGACAGATTAACGTCGCCTTTGTGGAAAATAACGGCAGCAGTACCCAGGACATGGTGTGGAATCCGCCTAATGTGAGTCTTGGAGAACGAGAATATCTGTTCATTTTGAACAGTGATTACGGAGATGCCACCTGGGATGCCAACTATAAGTCCTGGAATTTGTATGACGACGCTGACAATTTTGATGTTCTCTACGCCATGTGGGTGATTGCGGATTCAGATCCCTCGGGGAATGCGAAAACTTACCAGGACGGAGACGTGTTCACCATCACGCCCAACTATCCTAACACGCCACAAGACGTCTTTGAGTTTGACACCCGGGCCCGCGTTTTCACTGAATCGGTCGCCAATCTGGATGCCATCAGGGTAGTGCCCAATCCCTACTTGGTGAGAAACCGCTGGGAACCCAGTGCAGACTACTCGAAGCTGCAGTTTACCCACCTGCCAGAAAAATGCACTATCCGTATCTATACCCTGGCGGGTGACTTGGTGCAGAGCATCGAACACGATGGAACACAAAGCCACTCTGGCACAGAAGACTGGGACCTGCTGAACAAAGATAAGCAGAAGGTAACTAGCGGGATTTACATCTTCCATGTGGAGTCTGCAGTGGGTGAGAAGGTGGGCAAGTTCGCTATAGTGAGGTAACTTGACCCGGCATCTCTGGGTTTCAAACTTCAGCACATAAAGAAGGAGGTTTGATAATGAGTAAGTCCATAGTACTAGGGGTATTGGGTGCTGTCGTTATCTCTCTGGCTCTGTGGAGCATAGCTGGAGCTGGTGAGGTTTCCAATGTGGCCACTGCCGGGGCTCAGTGGTTGAAGATCGGCGTAGGAGCCCGGTCAGTGGCAATGGGAAGTGCCGGCACCGTAGTTGCCAAAGACGCCACAGGCCTGTACTGGAATCCAGCTACCGTGGCCGCCCTCAAGCAGAAGAATATCTCACTGTGCCACATAGACTGGATTGCTGACATCAGCTACGATTTTATGGCCATGACCCTTCCTTTGGATCATGCCAGCACTCTGGGCTTCAGCTTAGGGGTTCTCTCCATGGGGAAAATGGATGTAACCACTGTAGATGAACCCGACGGCACAGGAGATACCTTCGGAGCTGGGGCGTTCAGTGCAGGAGTGAGCTACTCCAGGTATCTGACCGACAGGTTCCTGGCAGGAATGACCGTCAAATATGTCCGTGAGCATATATGGGACCTCCACTCTTCAGCAGTAGCTGTAGATGTGGGAACTCTCTACTGGACAGGGTTCCGGAGTCTCAGGTTCGGTATGTCTTTGTCTAATTTCGGCACTGACCTTCAGTTCCATGGTTCCCAATTGGACTACGCTGCCGACGTGGACAACAATATCTACACTACCGATGTGGACACGGAGATCAAATCTACCGCTTATCCGTTGCCACTTATAATGCGGTTTGGATTGGCCTATGACCTGAGCTGCGGTCCTGCCGGTCGGGTTACCTTAGCCACAGATGCGATACTCTCCAGTGACCAAAAAGAACAGGCAGTGGGTGGTGTGGAATATGCCTACAATGATTTTATCTACGCCCGGGCAGGCTACAAACTCAGATCAGACGAAGCCGGCCTGACTGCTGGCATCGGCTTGAAGGTGCCTTTAGGCCTTTCTATCTTGAACATCGACTATGCCTGGGCCGATATGGGTAGGCTGTCCAATGCACACCGTCTGTCCGCTGGAATAAGATTCTAAGGCTGTATTAATCTGAGAAATGCCCGCCTGTTAGCCAAAACAGAAGAGGCGGGCATTTCTTTTATCTCTGAAGAGGCCAGATATGTGCAAGGTCAAGATAGGTCTTGTTGGTTGTTGCTATGCGTGGGGACTGCCGCATTTGCCAAGTTTTGTTCACCGGACAAGCTGCGTGGTAATAGCTTGACAGAGAAAAGGGAGAAATTGGGCAGAACAGTAGCGGAAAAATATCATGTCGCCCATTTCTACGCCTCGCATCACAAGCTATGTCAGGATGAAGAGATCGACGCCGTTGTGGAAATCACCGCAGACGCCCTGCGTGCCCATGTTGCCCTCGACTGCCTCAATGCGGACAAACATCTGTTCACTGTAAAACAAACCGAGTGAAAATGATGGTAGGGTATATGTTCATCAGCACTGGGGAGTTGGGTAAAGTCACCTTTGTCCGAGCCCACTGCTTGGGTGGCGACTTGGTCTGTAGCATCCGCAGCCCCATCACTACTGATGAACTCTACCATGAGGCTCAAGCTAACCTTCCAGATTGGCTCCCCAGAGGATTAAGCTGGGACTTCTTGGGCTTCAACAATGTCTACAGTCACAACATCGACCTCTTACGCTTCCTTTTGGGTGAGGTGAAGAAGGTGAAGACTGCGGAGATGGGCAAGCTTCATCCCTGTAGTAAAGTAGTGTTGCTCGATTTTGGAAATCCCTGGGCTCTTTGGAGGTGGTCGGGGGACCGGATACAAGCCCACTTATCACGCACGTCCATACCGATGACCGGCCCGTGGTCATTGTGGTCATTGAGTCTTCACCGATAATCGAATACTACCTGCCTGGAGTGGCCAATAGCTCTTTATGACAAACATTATTATCCGGTAGATTTCCGGAATGACCCCAACGATACCATTCCCAGCTTGGCGCGGATTAAGCTTGGCCGGAGTCCTCTTGGAGAGGGTGAACCTCCCAATGCAAAGGCCACAAATATCAACGAGGTAACCGTGGACAACCACCTCGATCCTTTTAATGTGCAGACAGCGATGGGTTTTGGGCTCCCAAAATGATTCCTTATCAGACTGGAAGTT
>MVCY01000077.1 GCA_002049985.1 Candidatus Latescibacteria bacterium 4484_181 | reverse complement strand
GGTATACAGATCATCCACAGGCATAAGGGCTGGGGCTACGGCATCTACGAGACAGACTCGAGGGCAGTGCCTCAGGGGCAAGCCGGCCATTCACCGCTATATCTTATCTTATGTGTATCAGTTCTGTATCTGTGAGGAAAAAGACGGCCAGAGGGGAGGGTCCCAACCAAAATGACAGTTGATTTCCGGATAAACTCAACATTAATACCTCTGCTGCTCCTATCCATCATGGTTGCATTGGCCTGGTTTTTCTACCGACGGACTAATCCGCCTGTCTCCTCCTGGCTCAAAAGGCTGCTTTTTGGCCTGCGGGCGGTTGTCCTCTCTCTTCTGGTACTGTTGCTCTTCGAACCAGTATTCATCCTCACCTCCACTGTGACAGAAAAACCCATCGTGGCGCTTTTAGCCGACTGCAGCCAGAGTATGGCCCTGACCGACTCTCAGGGCAGTCGCCAGAGGCAGCTCACCTCCTTGCTGGCCAGTAGCACCCTCAACAGCTTAGCCCAACGCTCTCGACTTGAAACATTCGCCTTTGCTGATGACCTTGCCAAGCTCAACTTAGCCTCGACCGACTCGCTCAGTCTCACTGGCCAGGGCACCGACATAGGCCGCGCTTTGGAGCGATTGAACAGCAGGTTCGAGCCAGAGGAACTCTCAGCCCTCATCCTGGTCTCTGACGGAGCCAACAACCTGGGTAAAGACCCTCTGGCTGTGGTCAAAAGGATAAAAGTGCCCGTCTTTACAGTGGGAATTGGAAGCCCAGAGGGGCAGAGAGATATCAGGCTCTCAGGAGTTCTTTCCCCCTCGGTTGCCTATTCCGGAGATCGGCTGCCGGTGGAGGTAACCTTACAGAGCTGGGGATACGCCGGGGTCAGAGTTACAGTGGTACTCTCCGAAGGATCAAAAGAATTGGCCCAAAAGTATGTTACCCTCGCGGGTGACGGAAGAGAACAGCAGGTGAGATTCCAACTGCCAGTGAGAAATCCCGGTCTACACCGATACCAGGCGAGTGTCAGCGTGGCGGAGGGAGAGCTATCGTTCCAGAACAACCGCCAGAGATTTAGAGTGAAAGTCTTAGACGGCCGAATCCGAGTGCTTCTGGTGGCAGGTCGGCCAAGTCCAGATTTTTCCTTCCTAAGAAGGGCATTGGAGAGAGAGAAAGACGTGGAGGTTCACCCCCTGGTAGTTAAAAAAGGGAATAAGTTCTACCAGGGCAGATTCCCTACATCTGAAAAAGAGCTAAGAAAATTCAACTTGGTCATCCTGCTGGATATACCCCGTTCAGTGATAACTGGCCTGCCGGAGGGGTTGATCACCGATTTCGTCGACCAGGGCGGAGGGCTTCTGATCCTTGGCGGCGAGGATGCCTTCGGCGGTTACATTAGATCTCCCCTGAGAGATGCCTTGCCTGTGAGTTTGATGCCGGGGCTGTGCTTTCGAAGCGGACAGTTCCGACTGGAACTTTCTGCTCAGGGGGAGAGACATCCCGTCACACTGATTTCGGAAAATCCCCTGGAGAGCCAGAGGATGTGGGCCCAGTTGCCGCCGCTTGCCGGGATAAACAGACTGGGAGGTGTTCGACCCGGGGCGACAGTACTGGCCTATTGCAAAGATGCTACCGGCACCTCTTTTCCACTTCTCATAACAGGCAGCTACGGAAAAGGCAGGATCATAGTGGCGCCCTTCTGCGGCTTCTGGCGTTGGGACTTGGTGATGTGGGGGATAGGCAGGACCAACAGGGCCTCAAACAGATTCTGGCAGAACACCATAGGCTGGCTGACCGCTCCCAGAGACCTCTCACCAGTTCAGGTAGGAACTGATAAGAAGGTCTACCGAAGCGGAGAGAGGGTGAACCTGCAGGTACAGCTCTACGATCCCTTCGGTCAGCCTCTGCCAGCAGCCACTGTCATCGTTACCCTCACCCAACAGGGAAAACAGCACAGACAAGTCCAACTGAAAGACTGTGGAGGGGGTACCTACCGGGCCCAGATCCCCAGACTCCCCCCTGGCACTTACCAGGTTAAAGCGGTAGCCTGGAAGGAAGAGAATAAAGTAGGGGAGGATAGGGGAGAGTTTACTATAGAGCAGTATAGCCTGGAGTTTCAACAGACCCGGGCAGACTATGAGCTTCTGAAGAGAATAGCCCACCAGAGTGGAGGTAAGTTCTGCAGGGCGCAGGAGTTTCCCCGACTGCTGGACGAATTGCCCTTGGAGAAGCAAAAGCAACGTCAGACGCGTTCAGTCAGGTTATATAGCTATCCCTGGATTCTGGCATTAGTTCTGGGCTTAATCGCTGCTGAGTGGACAGTGCGAAGGAGACAAGGGCTGTTATGAACAGACCTAAAGTGGCCTTAATTACGTTAGGATGCCCCAAGAATCTGGTCGATTCGGAGCAGATGCTGGGGCTTCTGGAGGCAAACGGGTACGGGTTGAGTTCGCAGCAAGAAGCCGACGTGATTGTTGTCAACACCTGCGGTTTCATCCAACCTGCAAAGGAGGAATCTATTGAGACGATTCTGGAAGCTGCCCGGCTGAAGGAGGACGGCAAACAGAAGAAGCTGGTCGTAACCGGCTGCCTTGCGCAGCGGTATCGCAAGCAATTGGAACAGCAGTTGCCAGAGGCCGACCTGGTGCTCGGACTGGCCGATGAACGCCAGATTGTCCAACACTGCAACCGGCTTCTGGGGCTGGAGAGAACACCGCTGCAACAAGCAGAGAGATGTCCCCTTACCCCTTCTCACTATGCCTATCTCAAGATAGCCGATGGCTGCGACAATCACTGCAGTTACTGCACCATCCCTTTTATTCGTGGCAGACAACGAAGCAAACCCATAGAAGAGTTAGTCGCCGAGGCGCGCCACTTAGTCGGGCGTGGGGCCCGCGAACTCATTCTGATAGCCCAGGATACCACTCAGTACGGCGTGGATATTTACCATAAGAGGCGCTTAGATGAT
The DNA here is from genome assembly GCA_002049985.1 of Candidatus Latescibacteria bacterium 4484_181. GTDB lineage: Bacteria > Latescibacterota > MVCY01 > MVCY01 > MVCY01 > MVCY01. The sequence continues at coordinate 2,254 of MVCY01000077.1, read as the reverse complement.
CTGATCCGCAAGCTGGCGAAGATAGAGGGTGTCGAGTGGCTCAGGCTGCTTTATACCCACCCCGCCCATTGGTGGGATGGTCTTATAGATGTGCTGGCGGAAACCCCAAAGGTATGTCGCTATCTGGATATTCCCATCCAACACATCTCTGACAGAATTCTGGCCGAGATGAACCGTCGGACCACCCGGACCGAGATTACTCAGCTAATTCAGAAACTGAGAGAAAGGCTCCCGGGGCTTGCCTTGCGCACCTCGGTAATAGTGGGATTCCCAGGCGAGACCGACGACGAATTCCAGGAGTTGCTCGATTTCCTCGGGCAAGTGAGATTCGAGCGACTGGGGGCCTTTACCTACTGGAGAGAAGAGGGAACGCAAGCGGCGGGATTTGCCTGCCAAGTGCCCCAAAAAGTCAAAGAAGAACGGTTCCATCGGGTAATGTCGCTTCAGCAAAAGGTTTCTGCTTGACTTTTCTCCGGGAGATGAGTATATTTATCCGTTGAATTTGGATGGAATTTGCTGATGTCGCATAATTTTCTCTCCGATTGGCACTTAGCAAGCATTTAGGAAAGTCAGTGTGTGGAGATTAACCCTTTAGGTTGTTCTTGTAGGGACAACCGGCGATGCCTGGTTCTCTAATTACAGAAGAGCTTGGTGATGATGTCAAGCAGAAGCAAGTATGTTTCTATTTTCATTGTCCCCGATGATGGGTCAAAGGCCACCAGACTGAGGCTAAGGAGGCCGGTCTACCGTTTTCTTATGGTTCTTCTTCCGGTCTTACTAGTTTTTGCAGTAGTGAGCCTGTTTTTCTGGGGAAAATCTCTGCAACTTCTCCGAGAGAACGCTGTGCTGCAAACGGAGAATGCCAAGGTGAGGCAGCTGGCCTTAGAGTTAGAGCAGGTCAGGGCAATTGATCGTCAACTGCGGCTGATGACCGGTGCAGACATCAGACTTTCCCCTGCTGCTGCCCGATCTGCCTATGTATTGACAGACAGCCTGAAAGAAACCTCCTCCGGCCAACAGAGAGATATTCCCTCCATATGGCCAACACAGGGTAGGGTCTCCTCAGAGTTTGGAGAATACCGAGGGCTTATGGGCAAAAGGCATGAGGGGATCGATATTGCTGCTGCTTCTGGCACGCCGGTGAGGGCTACGGCCGATGGAAAGGTGCTGTTCGCAGGGTGGACAGATGACCTGGGAAATCTGGTGATTATCAAGCATGGGGGGCGATATTTTACCCGTTATGGTCATAATGACAAGGTGTACGTCAAGGAGGGACAGTTGGTTAAAAGAGGCCAGGTGATAGCTACCGTGGGAAGCTCTGGCCACAGCACAGCACCCCACCTGCATTACGAGGTCTGGGAAGATGCTAAGCCAGTGAATCCCAGAAGATTTCTGCCAAGAAAGGAGTAGAGAGAATGGCCAAACATAACGGGGGAGAATTGAACACGATTATCGGAAAAGGTTCAAGTTTGGAAGGCACGTTCAGTATTAGCAGTAGCTTACGTGTAGATGGAAGCATAAAGGGGAAGCTCACTGTGGGGGATAGTCTCGCTGTAGGCAAGGGGGGAGTGATAGAGGCTGACATTAAGACCAAGAAGGCAACCGTGGCAGGAAAGATCATCGGGACCTTAGAGGCATCCGAACGGGTTGTCTTGGAGTCCACCTCCACATTGCAAGGGGATCTGAAGACAAAGTTGTTGATTATCGAAGAAGGCGCTGTATTTACAGGAAATTGCCAGTCGGGAAAAGAATTGAAAGAGCTTGCTCCCACCGGAAGACCCGCTGAAGGAGAGCAGAAAAAGACAAGGTAATACTCTGATTTTGCGGGTATTGGCTCTTAGTCTTTGGACTGTTGATAACCCTTCTCTGTCTGTTTGTCATAATTTTCTGCAAAATATTGAATTGTAGCGAAGGGGCACTACTATAAGCAGTTAGTTATCCACAATTATCTAGCGGATTTTAGCATATTGAGGAGGTGTGCGATTGGCGCTTGAGGTTCTCAATCAGATCAAAGAGGCTGAGAGTCGGGCAGAACAGATAGTGAGAGAGGCCCGGAGGCAGGCAAACAGGATGATTGCCGAGGCTAAATCTGAATCTCAATCCAATATAGAGGCCGCCCGTTTGGCTGCTAACAGATTGGTCGAAGAGGTGATAGAGGAGGCCCGACAACAGGCAGACAGGGAGATCGAACAGTTAAAGGCCCAAACCGAAAGGGAGAAAGCCAAACTACGCAGTGAGGCAGAAGCCAATGTCG
>MVCY01000002.1 GCA_002049985.1 Candidatus Latescibacteria bacterium 4484_181 | reverse complement strand
GCTATCCACAAAAATACTGCAAACCGATACAAATCGCGCTTGACCAGGTTCGTCAATTCCTTGCCATCAGAACAGGAAGCCGGAGGTACTTAGACAAGGGTGCGAAGGATGGGCCTTCGACTCAGAAGCTTAGCTCAGTTAGAAAGACTATGCAGAGCATAGCCAAAAAATGCACACCGGTGCTTACAGCTCTGGTTTTTTTCCTTCCTCTCTCTGCCGTTCAGACTCAGCAGGTTCCTTCTACCCACCGGCTTACGATAGCCAGACTCAAGTACAGAGGAGGGGGTGACTGGTACAACGACCCCTCCATCATCCCCAATTTGGCCAGAGAGATAAACAGAAGAACCACCATGCGAGTCAATGAAGAAGAAGCGGTGGTTGAGATAGAGACCCCAGAGCTGTTTCAATATCCGCTCTTGTTCATGACTGGACATGGGAACATAGAACTATCCCAGCAGGAAGCTAAGCGGCTCAGGTTATACCTGATCCACGGGGGATTTCTCTACGCTGACGATGACTACGGCATGGACAAATCCTTCCGGCGAGAGCTCAAAAAGGTATTCCCGGACAAGGAGCTGGTGGAACTGCCCTTTAGCTTTCCTATCTACCACTTTTTTTACGATCTTCCACACGGCCTGCCTAAGATTCACAGGCACGACGGAAAACCGCCTCAGGGATTCGGCATATTTGACCAGGGTAGACTTGTGGTTTTCTATACCTACGAGACGAACATAAGCGATGGCTGGGCAGACCCTGAGGTGCATGGAGATCCATCGGAGAAAAGAGAGGCCGCCTTTCGAATGGGAGTTAATATTGTAACTTACGTCTTAATGCATTAAGAGGTAGCTTTGGTGATAGACATAAAGCTAATTAGAGAGAATCCGGAACAGGTGAGAGAACGGGCAGCCAAGAAGGGAGTGGTAGTTCGGGTGGATGAAATCCTCCGTCTAGACCACCAGAGACGGCGACTGCTCACCCGGGTCAACGGATTGCGGAGTGTTCAGAAAAAGCTCAGTTCTCAGATAGGACAGCACCCCGAGAAAAAGGCCCAGTTGATAGAAAAGGTGAAGCAGATTTCACAGCAGATAAGAGAATTTGAAGCATCTGTTAACCAGACAGAGGAATCCCTCACTGCCCTGTTGACGCAGATTCCCAATCTTCCTGACGAAACTGTCCCTGAGGGCAAGGACGAGAGCGATAATGTGGTGATAAGGCAATGGGGAAAGCCCAGGCAGTTCGATTTCGAACCCCGGGACCACGTGACGTTAGGTGAGAGGCTGGATCTGATTGATATTCCCCGGGCGGCTAAGGTCTCCGGTGCCAGGTTTTACTATCTTAAGAATGAGGCAGTTCTGATAGAGTTTGCCCTGGTTCAATTCGCCTTTGAGATGCTGACCGAAGAGGGATTCATTCCCGTTATCCCCCCAGTTTTGGCCCATGAGGAGATCTTCTATGCTATGGGGTATCTCCCCTCAGCCGATACCGAGATGTACAAAACAACCTTAGACGACCTGCGTCTTGTTGCCACCGCCGAACATACCCTTGGCCCCCTACATCGGGGTGAGATCCTAAAGGCAGAGGAACTTCCTTTGAGATATGTGGGGTTCTCTTCCTGCTTTCGAAGGGAGGCAGGCTCTTATGGGAAAGACACCCGAGGAATCCTCAGAGTGCACCAGTTCGACAAGGTGGAGATGTTTTCTTTCTGCCAGGGCGAAGAGTCAGCAGAGGAACATGAATACCTGGTTTCATTGGAGGAGAAGATCACTCAGGCCTTAGGGATTCCGTATCGGGTGGTTATGATGTGCACCGGGGATCTTGGGGTGCCAGCTGCGAAGAAGTATGATATTGAGATGTGGATGCCTGGCCAGGGCAGATATCGGGAAACCCATTCTTGCAGCAACTGCACTGACTTTCAAGCCCGGCGGCTTGGCATCCGTTATCGTCAAGACAAAGGTCCTACCAAATTCGTCCACACTCTGAACGGGACAGCAGTCGCCATAGGCAGGACGCTGATCGCTATAATGGAGAACTATCAACAACAAGACGGAAGCATCTTGATTCCACAAGTGCTCAGGCCCTATATGAAGACGGACAGAATCTTTCCCAAATAGTAAGTTCTGGTGCTATTTTGGCGCGAGCAGTTGGAGCACTGCATAGGAGACTTCCTCTAGGAGTCAGGGTGCTAACAATGCCTTTAGCTTCAGATATTCTTCTTCTTTCAGCGTTCCTGCCCGTCTGGCGACCTCTGCTGTTAGATTTCCCAATTTCCTGTAGACTTCGAGGTATTGCGGCAGAAGTCTCTGGATTGTCCCCAGGTGTCCCTTGAGAGTCTGCAGGTCTCCCCTGCTCACTGGTCCAGTCAAAGCGCCAGGCAGCCCCACTGCCTCCAGGTTCCTCACAGTACCCCAGATCAGCGGCATTATCATTTTCAGGGCATCCTTTTTGTCTATTCCCACTTTCTCCAGCATTTGCACGGCCAGATCGGTAATTGTAACCAGGTAGTTGGAGGCCGTACAGAGGGCAGCGTGGTAGAGGGGTTTTGACTCAGGAGAAATGATCACTGGCTCTCCGCCTAACTCTTCCACCAGTCCCTGGCCGAATTTCAATGCCTCTTTATCCCCTTCAAGTGAAAAGTAGCAGCCTGATAGAGCTTCAGTGGAGATTTGCCCTCTGGGGAAGGTCTGAACAGGATGCAGGGCGAGGACGTAAGCCCCTTTTCTTTTGGCCGAAGCCAGGATATCTGAACCTAAGGCTCCGCTTAAGTGGATTACTATATCGCCTTTTTGAATACCACCGGCGGCGGCGATGTGGTCGCATACCTGTTTAATAACGCGATCAGGAGTGGAGATAAAGATCACTTCGGCTGCTTTTGCCACCTCTACTGGATCTGTAGAACAGAAGGCACAGTTGACAAGAGCGCCGCACCTGTGAGCCGACCGCTCTGTTCGACTGGCTATGCCGACGATCCGGCAGTTTCTCTGATGCAATGCCACGGCGAGGGTAGTCCCCACCGCCCCGGCGCCGATTATGGCTATTTGGGGCGTTTCCACCGCTGGACCTCCTTACGATATTGTGCAACGTCGATTTTGGGGTGATGCAGCGGAGGCTTTTCTCAAAAAAGGAGATATAGTGCCTCTAACTAGCTGATGCAACCGGAAAATGATTTCCCCAAAGCTTTAGGACTTGCAATGAATCAGCTAATGGCTGGGAAATAAAAGTGGCGCCCCCCAGAATCGAACTGGGCACACACGGATTTTCAGTCCGTTGCTCTACCATCTGAGCTAGGGCGCCGTAATAAAAAAGCCCAGTGGGCTTGGGTTTTTGGTGGCGGGGGGCCGATTCGAACGGCCGACCTCCGGGTTATGAGCCCGACGAGCTACCAGACTGCTCCACCCCGCGTCTCTTTATAACATAAAAAGAACTTCCTCATTTGTCAAGCCAAATTTTCCCATTATTCTCCAAATTATTCAGTGACCCGGAAAATTCTGAAATTGTATAGTGTTATCTTAGCATACACAATGCGTTGGCAAATTTATTGCTCATCCTCCTCCTGAGTGCTCGGCCTCTTTTTAACAATTTTCACTTTGGTTATCCTCTGGCCATTCACTTGCTGAATGGACATCTCCAGGTTCTTAAACTCCAAGGTCTCTCCCTGCTGAGGAATGCTTCCCAGGTGGTTATAGATAAACCCTCCCAAAGTCTCAAAACCATTCCTGGGTAGGTCTGCTCCCAGTAGTTCATTGAGGTCATGGATGTCAATCTTGGCATCTGCCAACAGCGTCTCTTTATCCACCCATCTATAGAGCTGCTCTTCGGTGTCGTATTCATCCTGGATTTCTCCGACGATTTCCTCAATGAGGTCCTCTAAGGTGACTAGGCCAGCCGTTCCCCCGTATTCATCGACAACCACGGCCATATGTATCTTCTTGGCCTTAAATTCTCTGAGCATCTCATCGATCTTCTTATTCTCAGGCACAAAATAGGGTTCCCGCATTATTTTCCTTATCTCCCATTTTTCTGACCTCCCTAATATGGGAAGCAGATCCTTGGCGTAAATGATTCCCTGGATGTTGTCAACGGTCTCTTCATAGACGGGGATGCGGGAGTGCCCTGCCTCACTTATCAGAGCGATCAGCTCTTGAAGCCCGATAGAGATTTCTGCACAGACCATATCTATGCGGGGTACCATCACCTCTTTTACGCTGGTTTCGGAGAACTCGAAGATGTTTCTGATCATTTCCTTTTCTACTTTTTCAATCACTCCCTCCTCGCTCTCCGCCTCGACAATGCTCTTCAGCTCCTCTTCCTTTATCTCCTTTAGTTCTTGCTCCTTAGGCGAGAAACTGTAGAGAAGGTTGATCAGAGGAAGTAGAAGTATATAAAGAACATAGACAAGAGAAGCGACTCTAAGCAGCGAGTTCTCTCCACCTCGGGCAATTCTTCGAGGGAGGACCTCTTCGGCGAAGAAGAAAGCAAATAAGGCAACAGCCATCGCCACTGCCAATCCCACCGGTTCGCAGAGACCTCCGGTGGAACATAGATTCTGGACCAAAAGTATCAACATCAGCGTGGCCAGCAAGGTGACCAGTGATTTGGCAATGGCCACTGCCAAATGTAATTTCTGCTTAGGGTGGTAAATTCTGAGTATCTTTGCAGCAGCTTTTTTGCCTTTCTCCTTGGATTTTAGTAAAGAGGAACGAGAGACGGAAGCAATAACGGAGTCAGCGTTTGTCAGAAGTGCTATCAGGCCCAGCAGAAGCAGGAAAACTGCTCCCTGGATAAATGAGTCAACTTCCAAGAAATATCACCTTCCTTGATGTCTACGGCCTCGACTTCACACCATAGAGTTCAAGAACTTACAGGAGGCCAGTTTATATGTCAACAATGCAAAAAATCAGCGAAGTTAGAACTCACCCTTTTGGGTGAATTCTTACTTCCATATACTGGTACTGTTTCAGTATCTTTATGGTTTTCGGTGTTCAACACAGAATTTGAGTCTTAATTAAAATCAGCATAGAATTGCTGTAGATACTCCTCCGTCTTCTGTTTCATCACCTCCCGGTCTGTGTCGGACTGATCATCGTAGCCCACCAGATGCAGAAGGCCGTGAACAACTAAGCGAGCAACCTCATTCCTCAAAGATACTCCATATTGCTGGGCCTGCTCGGCGGCTCTATCCAAGGAGATGTAGATCTCACCCGCCTTTTCTTCGGATGAGGGTTCACTTAGGTCGAAGCACAGCACATCTGTAGGTAGATCCACCTGCCGATATTTGCGATTTAAGTTCTGGATAAATGTGTCGTCAACAAAAACAACATTCACCTCCTCTTCTCTGCATCCCAGATGATGGAGAAGTCTCTCTGAGGCCAAACAAAGCCCTTCCGTGTCGAGATTGGCCAGCCTCTCATCGCTTCTTTGGTAAAGAATCTGCATCCGTCTGTCCTTTTGGATATTCTACTCGGACATGAAATATGCCTAACAGGATAGGGAGGAAACTCTCGCTGATTTTATTCAGATCTCTCAGGGTCAGATCTGACTCGTCCAACTCGGACTGAGATAGTTTTGACTGGACTACCTCTTTGATGGTTTCTTTTATGCGGCTGGAGGTTTTCTGCGGTAGAGAACGGGTAGCAGCCTCCACCGAATCAGCCAACATCACAATTGCTGCTTCTTTTGTTTGGGGTCGAGGGCCCGGATATTGAAATCGGTCTGTTTTCACCTCTTCCTTATCTCCTCTTTCCTGTGCCCGATGGTAAAAATAGCTCATCACCGTCCTACCATGATGTTGGCGGATGATATCCTTAATCACTCTGGGTAGCTTGTAGCGATCGGCTAACTCACATCCTTCTTTGATGTGGGAAGCCAAAATTAGGCTGCTCATCGAGGGGGACAGTTTGTCATGGGGATTTTTGCCTTTCAATTGATTCTCCACAAAATATTCCGGTTTCTCCATCTTGCCGATGTCGTGATAGTAAGAGCCCACTCTTGCCAGCAGGGAATTTGCCCCAATTGCCTCGGCTGCTGCTTCAGCTAAGCTGCCCACAATAATGCTGTGGTTGTAAGTACCGGGGGCCTTGATGGCTAAGTCTCTCAATAAAGGGTGGTTTAAATCCGAAAGTTCCAGCAGAGTGATATTGGTAGTGATGCCAAAAATGCTCTCAAATACAGGCAGAAGCCCGATAGTTAAGACGGGAGACAGGAACCCGTTCAACATCCCAGGCAGAATCCCACGTGAAATAGCGCTGAAGGAGCTAAAGCGAAGCAGGTCCGTTGCAGTGATTATCACTGCGTAGGCCAGCGGCAGAAAAATCATCGGCCGATAAAATTGGCGGCGATGACGTACGTTTCTCACCAGGTAAACCGATAATACCCCGCACAATCCGGAGACAAAGGGGGATTGAAAATGATAACCCAGGACACAACCCACAAGCAGCACGTTGACAAATGTCAAGATTATACCTATCTCTGCCTCCAAAAGAACAGTCACCAACATAGAGCTCAAGGCAATGGGCACGAGAAACTCCGAACGGTATACTCCCATAAATGTCGGATTAGTTGCCACAAAAGAGGCTATTGCCGTGGGCAAAATAGCCATTATAGAAAGCAGCAGCAGAAGGGAGTTGTTATTGTATATCTGTTTCTTAAAGCAGTAAAGATAGAGTACAAGTATTGACACAGAGAAGAGACTGACCAATGTGCGACCGAACCAGAGGAGATACCGTCTCCATAAACTTCTTTGTATCTCTCTCTGTGCCTTAGCCTTAGCTAACGACTTAAGTACATCCATATCCTCCTGGGTGATCACCTGGTGACTGGCCAATATCCTCTCATTTGCCAAAATGGTTCTCTTATAAAGAGGCACCGAGGCAACTGCTTGTTCCCTTCTCTGGGCTGTTTTTGTCTCATTGAAGCTAAGATTTGGGGAGAGGAAGGCCGTGGTTATCTCATAACATGCCTTTAGCACTCTGTCCTCAGAGTTAGGAAGAAACTTCCGTATCTTCTCCGGTAGCATCGTTTTCGCCTCTGAGACATCCACTATCTGGTTTAAGGCAATGGTTTTCTCCTCTCCCTCTCTGCGTATTATAACCACACCCTTAGTTGTCTTACTGACAATCTGCTGTTTGTTCTCCAGCAATCCCAAGCTATAGATATCGGTCAACAGTTTGTTACAGGTTTGTTTCAACTGGGACAGCATCCGAAGGTGGCGGCGCTTGCTTGTGGCCTCTGTCCCCAGAAGTAACTGGATAGTTTCTTCAAATAGAGGTAGCTTCAATTTCTTCAAGCTGGCGATACTTGAAGAATCAGGTACTTCGTTAGAAAGAGCGTGGGTGACCCATTCAAAGAGAGAATCCAATCTGGCCCTTTGCCTCGAAGCCACGGTGGGGTCATAGTCCAGAATAGGAGGAACACTCTGGCGAGCTGCCGCCCTCTGTTTTTCTAATTCATCCTCGTTTTTGAGAACGTTAAAAGTGAAGGGGGCAATAATCTCTTTATCAGAAACCATTCCTACCTGAAGTTTGCTGAATTCAAAGCTTTCCCCCCGGGGAAAGAGGAGACTCAGCAGAACGACTACCACGATACACAAGGCCAGCTTAGCCCTGGCAGAAGTATTCAACTGCCTCCCAATCTGTCGCCAGCGAATATACGGTTTCTTCAGGTGAATATTCAGCATAGAGGCAAATCCTAAATGAAAGCGTTTTACTGAGCCAATTGCCTATCTTTCCGGAGTCTCAGAATTCAGTGGCATCTGGCCGTTCCTTTGACTGTTACTGTTCTCGCGTTGATCATAAGCCTTGATTATATCCCTTACTAGGCGATGTCGGACCACATCTTTTTCAGTGAGATAGACAAACCTAATTCCTTTGACCCCGAAGAGAATATGTTGGATTTGAATCAATCCTGATGCCTTTGGGTCGGGTAGGTCTATCTGCGTGATGTCCCCATTAACGACGGCCTTTGATCCAATGCCCAATCTTGTTAAGAACATCTTCATCTGGTTGGTGGTTGTATTTTGAGCCTCATCGAGGATAACAAAGGACTGATTCAAGGTTCTGCCGCGCATATAGGCCAAAGGAGCGATCTCGATGGTCCGCATGTCTAATAAGCGGCGCAACTTCTCGGTGGAGAGCATATCATACAGTGCATCATAAAGCGGCCGCAGATAAGGGTCTACTTTATTCTCCATATCTCCGGGCAGGAATCCCAAGCTCTCTCCCGCCTCCACTGCTGGCCGGACCAAGATGATTCGATCAACCTCTTTGCTTTTCAGTGCAGCCAATGCCATAGCCACTGCCAGATAGGTCTTTCCCGTGCCGGCTGGTCCTATGGAGAAGACCACATCATATTCTCGGATAGCCATCACATAGTCTTGCTGTCCCGGAGTCTTTGTTCTGATCACTTTCCTGTTCGATGCCAATATGACGGAAGAACTCATCACCGGTGGCTCAGAGAGGCCCTTCTTCTCATCCAGGTCGACTTGAGCTGAAGTAGAGGAGTCAAGGGATTCGAGGGTAGACACGAGATCGAGGTTATTGGGATCGTATCCATGGTGGATACGTTCTAAGAGCAGGCTGAAAAGTCCGGATACCCTTTGGACATTCTCATCCTCTCCCTGAAAGGTAATATGTTCCCCCCTGGCTATGACTTTGACCCCAAACCGTTCCTCGAGCCTGGCCAGATTGCAGTCATGATGCCCGTATAGAAAGATAGGGTCAATACCGCCAATGGATATCCTCTTGGAAATCTTCTTGGTTAGCTCCTTATTCTTCTTAGTCATTTTCTTGTGCCTAAATGTGGTGTTGCGAAACCAGCAGGAGACAGAGATAAGCCCGCAAAAACTTAGCCTTATGATTTTAGCATATTTCTCTATGCTCTCTAATGTTTCTGCAGAGAAAATGGTTCAACACCATTCACCAAAAAATCCAGAGAGGCCCGATGTCCAAGAATAGAGCTAAATTTCCATATTACAGGGCAGTTTGTCGATGAACTCTGTGGCCCATTGCAGTTTCCAAGGGGAGTTCTACCTAAAAGAGCCCTCAACTTCTGGCCAGACCAGAAATCGAGGGCCCCTATTTCTCTAAACCCTGTGTTTTCCTGTTCTGCCGAGAAGATGGGATTCTCCAGTAGAAGAGACCATCTCTCAGCGATTTCAGTCTTGGGGTATTTCAAGCACCTGGGCTGGATAGATCAGGTTGGGATTCTTTATCCGATCTCTGTTTGCTTGGTAGATCTTGGTCCACTTTGTAGGATCACCATAGATGTGGGCATAACCCGCAATCTTAGATAACCACTCTCCTCTAACTACGAGATGCTGCCCGGGGGCAACTCCTCTGGGGATAGTGAGAACCCAACCGGGATAGATAAGGTCAGGGTCTTTGATCTTATCCCTGTTTGTCCTATATATCCAAGGCCATAGATAGGGATCACCGTAAATCTCCTTTTTCTTGGCGATGTACCAGAGGCAATCTCCCCGCACTACAGTGTACTGATCTGGAGGAGCAACCTTTGGTACGGCAGCTTCCAGAGCAGCAAGCGTCTGCTCAATAGCATCCACCTTTTGGCAGATCTCGGGCAAATAGCAGATGGGATTTGCCTTCAATTGGTTGAATCTATCCCTAAGAGCTTTGATCTCTTCACGCTTCTTATAAAGCTCCCTAGCCGAAAGCGCTCTCAGCCCCTGAATCTGGCTTACAGTTCTGTCCAATTTACCGTCGAACTGCTTCACCCCAGTTTCATCCGCCTGGATAAGGTCGTAAATTTCTCGCTCCACCGCTGCAATCTTCTTGTCCGTCTCTTTGATTTGCTCCCGGAGTGAGTCTATTTCCTTTTGTAGCTCAGCAATGGCAGCAGTAGCGGTGCTTTCCCGCTGGGCATACTCCGCCAGCAGGGCTTGATATTCCTGGTAGGTCATCTTCTTCTCGGCTGCTCCAGCAGTGTTCCAGCCCAAACCTAAAACTACAAGGGCAACAATGAACGTCAAAGGTACAGCCTTTTTAAGGATATCCATTTCAGAAAACCTCCTTTCTTAACTATTCCACCTCTGCCAGCTTCATCAAGTCTCTACCCAATCCGACAAGCAGATATGAGGAGCTATGGTTAAGATTAGACAAATTCCAGACTCCGGTCTCTTTGATCGCATCACCCTCCCAGATCTCCCACTATCAATGGTGTATCTCTTGGCTTTTGTTGTCGCCTGGAATCTTCAGGCAGATTCACTTCTTTGTGGCATTTGCCTTGACGGCGTCTCTTTTTGTTTCCAGCTTTTTCAGCTGGGCCTTCTTGGCGGAAAGTTCGGCCTCCAGTGCTGCTTTCTCCTCCTTCTTCTGCTGTAGCGTCTTCTCTGCTGCCTCAGCTGCATGCGACGCTTCCTCCAGGCGTGTTAACTCCTGGGGTGAGGGATGCTTAGTGCATCCTGCGAATAACGGAAGAGACAACATCGAAGCGACAAATGCTATGGTTGCTAAATTCTTTAACCATTTCTTACTACGCATGCTTTTCACCTCCTTCCCAGTTTACTGGCTTGGTGACCACGGAGGACAAACGGAGCATGAAATAGAAATTAAATGAAGAAAAAGCTCTCAAAAACACTGTTGGTTATATAAGACACTCCGAAATAAACCCAACATCCCCTCCCCTTGGGATATCTACACCACAGGCCAGATCTGATTATCTAACTCATAATTTAAAAGGGTAGAGAGATAAAGTCAACAGGTTTTTTTCTCTTTTTCTCAAAAAGTGAGCTCAGGAGGCCGATACAGAAAGCGGTGACTCCGCCACACTCATCTGCTGCCATTTTGTAGTAACCCAATAAGCCTGTGTTCGGTTTCCTCTTCATCAACTTGCTGGGGTTCAACTATGGCTAAAGACAGTTTTTTCGGGTCAAACAACCAGTGTGCTACCTCCTGAATCTTTTCTTCAGAGACAGCGTCAATAGCGGCGATTGTCACATCCAGAGGATGTAATTGCCCTTCGTAAATTTCCTGTTCAGCAATGCGGATCATCCTGTTGGAGGTGTTCTCCAAGTTAAGCACTAAGTTGCCCTTCAATTTTGATTTTGTAAAATACAGTTCCTCTTTGGTAAGGCCGTCTTTCTTTATGGTCACAAACTCATCTAATATTAGCTCTACGGCCTTGGGCAACTTAGCTGGGTCTGTAGCGAGATAGACCCCGAACAGTCCGGTCTGCCCAAACAGTTGCAAATAAGAGTAAACCGAATAGGCCAGCCCCAATTTCTCCCGGATATTCTGAAACAGACGCGAACTCATCCCTGTACCCAGGAGGGTGTCCAGAACTAACAGGGGATATCTCTGAGGTGCCTGGTAAGGGCAAGCCTGTCTGCCCAGACAGAGGTGAACCTGTGAAATCTCCTTCTTGATCTGTTTGATCTTCAATGCTGGGGGAGGAAGAGGAGGGCTATTTGGGGAAGCAGGTACCTGCGGAAAATGGAAATTGGCCATGGATACCTCTACCATCTTGTCGTGTTCGACATTCCCCGCAGCGGCTATGACTATATTCTCGGCGTTATAAAATCGCTCCTTATGTCTAAGAAGCTCGTCCCGGCAGAGGTGGGAGACAGTTTGCTCCTCGCCCAAGGTAGAAAATCCCATAGGATGTGGTTCATAAAGTGACTGAACAAACAGTTCGTGAACCAGCTCATCCGGGCTGTCCTGAAGATCCCGTATCTCTTCAGTCACCACCCCTTTCTCTCTTTCTATCTCCTCTGGGGCAAACACGGAATTGGCAAGAATATCGGAGAGCACATCTACGGCCACTTGGAGGTGTTCGTCTAAGATCCTGGCATAGTAACAGGTGACATCCTTACCTGTGAAGGCATTAAGCTTCCCTCCCAGAGACTCCAAACTGTGGGCGATTTGAAAGGCATCTCTGCGGGCAGTCCCTTTGAAGAACATATGCTCCAAGAAGTGGGAAATGCCTTTCTGGGAGGGAGGGTCGTCCTTTGACCCGGAGGTAACCCAAACCCCAATGGAAATAGACCGGACATAGGGAATATACTCGGTTACCACCCTGACTCCGTTGTCCAGAACTGACCTCTGGGGTGCCTGGCTGAGAGATTGGGATACAGCTTCGGGGGAGAGAGAAGAGAGAGGCGGCTTTTGCATTAGAAGAACCTCCTACCTTTTGGCCGTTGCTTCCTTCCCATTCGTTGCTGGGGCTGTAGTGCAGCCTTTCTGCTCAACCTGATCTTACCTGAGTCATCCATTCCAATCACCTTCACCAGAACCTCATCCCCAATTTTCAGCACATCCTCTATCCTGTCTATGCGGCGAGAGTCCACCTCTGAAATGTGAAGCAATCCTTCTTTGCCCCGCAGAATCTCTACGAATGCTCCAAAGGGAGTGATCCGTTTAACCTTACCAGTGTAAAGCTTGTTCAATTCGGGTTCAGCAATAATCTCCTGAATTATCTCCACTGCTTTCTCTCCGGCTGCCTTGTCCACTGAGGCAATTGTGACTGTTCCGTCATCATCAATGTTTATGGTAGCGCCTGTGGACTCAGTGATCTCACGGATGACCTTTCCCCCGGTTCCGATGACTTCTCCAATTTGAGATGGCTTTATCTTGAACGAGATGATGCGGGGAGCATAGGAAGACAACTCTGGCCTGGGTTCAGAGATGGTCTGGTCCATTATGTCCAAGATCTCAAGTCGTGCTTTGTGAGCCTTTTGAAGAGCCTCGGCGATGATTTTCGGAGATAGGTCTCGAATTTTGGTATCCAACTGAACAGCAGTGATCCCGTTTCGAGTCCCCGCCACCTTAAAATCAATATCCCCATAATGGTCTTCCAAACCTGCGATATCGGTCAAAACGACCGCTCGGTCACCTTCTTTGACCAACCCCATAGCCACCCCAGCTACCGATGTCTTAACGGGAACACCGGCATCCATTAGTGACAGAGACCCAGCACAGACTGTTGCCATCGAAGAAGAGCCGTTTGACTCTAAGATATCTGAGACGATACGAATAGTATAGGGGAAAACCTCATCGCTTGGGATGACAGGTTCTAGTGCTCGTTCGGCCAGATTTCCGTGCCCTATCTCCCGGCGAGAGACTCCTCGAATGGGCTTTACCTCGCCTACACTGAAAGGAGGAAAATTGTAATGGAGCATATAGCTCTTCCAGGATTCACCTTCTAAAGCTTCGATCTTCTGTTCGTCAAGTTTAGTGCCCAATGTGGTGGTAGCTAGACTCTGAGTTTGCCCCCGGGTGAAGAGTGCAGAGCCGTGAGTACGAGGCAAGACACCAACCTCGCAGCTAATGGGTCTGATATCCTCCAGCCCGCGGCCATCAATACGTCTGTTCTCCTCTAAAACCATCCTCCGTATCTGTTCTTTCTGAATCTTTGAAATCTGAGCCTTGATAACCTCTTCGGCCTCTGGGTATTCTTCCGAGAAGGTACCAACTGCCTCTTGGACAATCTGCTCGAGGGCGTTGTTTCGCTCCGTTTTCTCAGCAATGCGATTCGCCTGCCCAATTCTGGCAGCAAACTGCTCTCGAACTGACCTTTCCAGCTCCGGGTCCCCTGGCAACTCCGGCACTTTGAGCTTAGGCTTGCCGCAGAGCTGTTCGAGCTGTTGCTGAAGCTGGCATATCTTCTGGATTTGTTCTTGAGCCAGAGAGATTGCTTCCACTAATTCTTGCTCGGCGATTTCCCTGGCGCTGCCCTCCATCTGAACAATGGAATCAGAAGTAGCTGAGACCACTATATCCATCTCCCCCTCGTCTGCCTGGGAAAAGGTGGGATTGACTATTAGACGTTCGCCGAGCTTGCCGATACGCACTGCTCCCACAATGCGCTCGAATGGTATGGGTGAGATGGCTAAAGCGGCCGACGCTCCAATTATTCCAGGTACATCAGCGTTGTTCTCTTGATCTGAGGAGAGAACCATAACCATAATCTGCACTTCGTTTTTGTAACCCTCAGGGAATAAAGGCCTTAAGGAACGATCGACCATTCTGGCTGCCAGAATCTCCCCTTCGCTGGGTCGCCCTTCTCTTTTGAAAAATCCCCCAGGGATTTTCCCAGCCGCATAGTATTTTTCTCTGAATTCCACGGTGAGAGGAAAAAAATCGCGACCAGCGACGGGCTCTTTGGAAGCCACCGCAGAGGCTAAAACGACGGTGCCTCCGTATCTAACAATCACTGCCCCGTCGGCCTGACCTGCCACCTTCCCTGACTCTATGTAGAGTGTCCTGCCGCCTAATTCCATTTCTACGGTGTTAATCATTTACTTATCCACCTCTTCCATTTGTCGTTAACCGTGAACCTGTGTGTTCTGGACAGACAAGGGCTTTTCGCTGTTAACCTTGTCAGAAAGTGAACATCGCACAAGTTCACACAATCCGATCTCGAATGCCCAGTTCTTGGATCAATTCCCGGTAGCGTTCAACATCTTTACGATGAAGATAGTTGAGGAGTCTCTTCCGCTTCCCAACCAGCTTTAACAGCCCTCGATGCGAATTGGTATCCTTTTTGTGTATCTTAAGATGCTCAGTGAGCAAGGCAATTCTTTTGGTCAACAGGGCAATTTGAACCTCAGGGCACCCCGTGTCGTTTAGGTGTTTTGCAAAAGTGCTGATGATCTCCCTTCGTTGCTCCTTCGTTAGTGCCATAAATTGCTTCTCCTTGTTTTGCAAACTAGAAATATTGGTCTAAGAATTAACTCAGCTCTTACTTCGCCAATTCCTCTGCCACTTTTATGTCGCCCTCTATCTGTTTTGCCAACGCCTCTTTTCGCAGAAATCTCTTTTCGTCTCTTATCTTGGCGATCAATTCTACTTTGATTTCATTATCATAAAGATCGCCTTGGAAATCCAGGAGGTAAAGCTCGACGGTGCGCTGAGTTCCTCCAAAGCTTGGCCGGTATCCGATATTCATAACCCCTACTCTGCGCTGGGCCGGCAACGTTGCCCGCACAGCGTAAACACCTGTAGCGGGAATGAGTTTTCGAGGGTCTTCTACTCGGAGATTTGCCGTGGGAAACCCCAGCCTTCTGCCCAGGCCTTCCCCCCGGCAAACGCAGCCCAGAAAGGAGTAATTGCGGCCGAGCAGTTCTGCTGCCTGAGACACCTTTCCTTCGCTAAGCAGAGCTCTTATCCTCGTGCTGCTCACAGGTTGTCCATCCACAACCACAGGAGAAACCACATCCACTTTGAAGCGCCACTTGTTACCCAGCTTCCTTAGGATCTCGACGTTGCCAGACCTACCTTTACCAAAGGTGTGGTTGTATCCAATCACCAACCGCTGTGCCCCCAATTTTCTGACTACTATTTCTCTGACGAATTCCTCTGGACTCAGTCCAGCCAACCGAGCAGTGAAGGGTAGAACAACCACTGTCTGAGTTCCCAAAGAAGCGAGGATCTCAAGTTTCTCTCCCTTAGTGGTCAAAAGAGAAACAGCACGTTTTGGGTTTAAGACCTCCTGGGGATGGGGCTCAAAAGTCACCATTAAGGCGGGGCTTGCTGTCTGGGAAGATATTTTCCTAAGTTGATGTAAAATAGTCGCATGGCCGATGTGGACTCCATCGAATGCCCCGATGGTAACTACAGAACTAGAACCCAGTTCACTACAATGGTTGATATCTTCTATTATCCTCATGCAAAAACCCTCAAAGGGCAGAGTTTCTCGGTTAACGGATCAAACCCACCAATTCCTACAAGATGCCCTGTTGTTCCGTCCTTCACCCTAACTCTGTTCTGTTGAGGACGAACAGACTGCGAAATCATCCTCAGAAGATTATCAGAAGTAATAGGTAACTTTAGCCTCGCCCCGTGCTTAAAACTGGAAACCTCCTTGGGAGGCAGACTGATTTCCGGCAGGTGTTGTAGGGCCTGATCTATGGAGACAATCTCTCTGTGAAGGATACCTTTTTTGTGAAAAGCAAGAACCTGGTTTATTGTCAATGCCTGAGCGATGCTGAATTCTCCAGATCTGATTCTACGCAACGAAAGCAGATGCCCTCCACAACCCAATTTCTGCCCGATGTCCTCTGCTAATGCTCTGATATATGTGCCCTTTGAACAGACGACCCGCAGCCTCAATATCGGCGATTTCCACCCCAGAAGCTCTATCTGTGAGATAATAACTCTTCTGGGCTTGAGTGGAACAGACCTCCCTGCGCGAGCAAGCTGATATGACCTCTTCCCGCTGATTTTGATAGCAGAAAAAGGCGGGGGTGACTGTTCTATCTCCCCTTCAAAGCTTCTACATACTTTCTCTATATCGGCAACTTCAAAGCGTGGAACCTCCCTTTCTTCGCGCAACTGTCCTTGAGCATCAAATGTGTCAGTAGAAATGCCCAGACAGACTTGAGCAATGTACTCTTTTTCTTGTTCTTGAAGGAACTGGACGATCTTGGTTGCCCTACCAAGTAGAGTAACCAACACTCCTGTGGCTAAGGGATCTAAAGTTCCGGTATGGCCGATTTTCCTTATTTTAAGGATATTTCGTAGCTTACTTACCACATCGTGAGAGGTCCAGCGGGCCTCTTTGTTTACCACCAGTATCCCCTCAATCTTCTGTTCGCCCATTTGGGAGGAGTTTCCAAGCAGACCGAGCCGTTCGGTTTAGCTACAAAGCTCAGGGAGACTGAGGGCCAGGGTCTTTGGTTTCCAGCTCACCCAACAATCTATCGATTTTGAAAGCACGGTCTAATGTATTATCATAACAGAATACAAGCTGGGGAACGCGTTTTAGCCTGACTCTGGCTGCCAATTGAGCACGGGTAAATCCAGCGGCGTGATTAAGACCGGCTAAGGATTCTTCCTTCTCCTTTTCCGTTCCTAAGACACTGATATAAACCTTGGCCTGTTGCAAATCATCTGAGACATCGACCCCGGTAATAGTCACAAAGCCAATTCGAGGGTCTTTCACGCTCTCTCTGATGATTTCTGACAATTCAAGCTGGAGCAGATCAGCTACCCGGTTAGCTCGTCTGTGATTCATGCGAATACAGCCTATCTGCCTTCATAGAGTCTGTGCCAGGCCTGGAGTATTGTTCCTTCAATTGCCCTACTATAATATCTTGGTGGAGTAGTCTAAAAGCTGAATTCGCCGATCATTTTCGATAAATTGGGTGATCTTGGCCATTATTTGATCGGCATGTCTTGACTCATTGGAGACCACTGCCACCGCCAGAACCGTCTTTTGCCACAGGTCGTTGCCCTCAACTTCAGCAATCGAACAGTTGAATTTACTTCTGATCTGAGACTTCAGACTGCTCAGAACATACCGTTTCTCTTTTAGGGAACTGCTTCCAGGGATCAGAAGCTCAATCCTGCAAATTCCGATGGTCACTTTTCGCCTGATCGATCTGTCTGGGCGTTTCGACTATTTCAAAAACCTCAAATATGTCGTTAACTTTGAAATCGCTAAAGCCCTGTATTCCAACACCGCACTCATAGCCAGCCGGTACTTCTTTCACATCTTCTTTGAATCTTCTCAAGGAGGATATACTGCCTTCGTAGACAGTGACATTGTCCCGCAGGACACGCACTGCTGCTCCCCTTCTGACGACTCCGCTTTGGACAAAACAGCCCCCGATTGCCCCCAATTTAGGCACTCTGAAGACCTGGCGTACGGAGGCAATCCCCAGGGTTTTCTCCTCTAATTGGGGGGCAAGCAGTCCTGAAAGCAAAGCCTTAACATCTTTTACTACATCGTATATAATCTGATAGAATCTTATGCTCACCTGTTCTTGGGCAGCCACTTCTCTGGCTCGCACATCTGGCCTAACGTTGAAACCGATGATTATAGCATTGGAGGCAGCTGCCAGAAGCACATCAGATTCAGAGACAGCACCTACTCCCCTGTGAATTATGTTCACGCCTACCTCTTCGCTGCTCAACTGCATAAGGGAATCACTCAGTGCCTCCACTGAGCCGTCCACATCGCCCTTGATAATCAATGGAAGCTGCTTAACTTCCCCTTCTCTGATCTGCTGAGCAAGGTCAGTCAGGGCGGGTCTTTTCACTTTCCGATATTCCTGTTCCCTATTCAGTAATTGCCTTTTTTGGCTTATGGACCGTGCCTGTTGTTCGGATGCCACCACGAAGAAGGAATCACCTGCTTGGGGCACCCCGTCTAAGCCAAGAATCTGCACCGGGACAGCGGGGCCAGCTTCATCGACTGAAGAGCCCCTTTCATCGAACATCCCTCGCACCCGTCCGCTATAGACTCCTGTAACAAAGGGATCACCCACCCTAAGGGTTCCCTCTTTTACCAACACTGTCGCCATAGGGCCACGTCCCTTGTCAAGTTTAGCTTCGATTATGGTGCCTTTCGCCTTCTTATCGGGGTTGGCTTCCAGTTCGAGGATTTCAGCTTGCAATAGTATTGTTTCCAGTAGCTTGTCCACACCCTGTCCGGTCTTGGCGGAGACTTCCACCATCATGGTTTTCCCTCCCCACTCTTCGGCCAGCAGACCCCGGTCAGCAAGCTCCTGCCTTATCCGGTCTGGGTTGGCAGTGGGCAGGTCTACCTTATTGATGGCTACTATGATCGGCACTCCAGCAGCCCGAGCGTGGTCGATGGCTTCCACTGTCTGAGGCATCACGTGGGCGTCAGCGGCTACTACCAGGACCACAATGTCGGTTACCTGTGCCCCTCGAGCCCGCATAGCAGTGAAGGCCTCGTGTCCTGGGGTGTCCAGAAACGTTATCTTCCCTTCTTCTAACTGCACTTCATAGGCGCCAATATGCTGGGTAATTCCCCCTTTCTCTCCGGCAATAATGTTGCTGTTCCGAATGTAGTCCAGCAGGGAGGTCTTTCCATGGTCAACGTGCCCCATAACGGTGACCACCGGTGGCCTGGGAACTGACAGAGACCGGTCTTCTTCCTCCTCTTCCTCATCTAAGATATCCTCAGCGTACTCAGCCAGGGGCTCAACCTCAAATCCGAATTCATCGGCTACCATAGTAATGGTATCCATATCCAATCGCTGATTTATGGAGACCACTAAGCCCATTTCAAGACACTTAGCTATTAATGTAGATGTGTTCACATCCATCTGCTGAGCCAGCTCAGCCACAGAGATAAATTCACTCACCCTGATAACTTTTCTCTCCTCCTCCTCCTCTCCCGGACGATGTGCTTTCAGCTTTCTCCTTTTCAGCTTGGGCGAGGGGGTCTCAATCCTGGCCAGGGTCTTTCGGATATTCTCAGCCACTACCTTCTGATCCACCGCTTCCCTCTGTCGTCTGAATCGCTCTTTGCTCTTGCGAGATTTCAGAGCTGTCTCCTTCCATCTCTTCTTTTTCTTGCCCACCCTAATTGGTTTGACAACCTTTTTCTTTTCCGAGCCCCTGAGCTCCGCGGCCTTCTGCTTTCTTTTTATCTCTTGGCGAAAACTCTCCTTCTGTTCCTCAAACCGCTTGGCCACCAGTTTTGCCATCTCCTCGCCAACTGTACTCATATGGCCTTTCACTTGGAAGCCCATCTCTCTCAACATCGACACTAAGGCATCGCTGGAAATATGATATTCTCTTGCTACCTGATAAACTCTCTTTTTTGCCAAATATATACACCTCCAATTCAAAGACTCAGCCCTTAAGAGCGAGCGAAATTCCTCCTCAAATTAAACAGATGTAAACAACATAAGCTCGGCGTAAGTTTGGGGCGCAAAATGCAAAATGTGAAGCGCAAAGGTTGAGACTCTTTCTGTTGTAGGTTCCATAAACTAGACAAAATGGTCTTTTACAATCTAATCGAGGATTACGCCTTTCGTCTTGTATCTCTTAATTCGTGTTCTGCACTTTCTAACGTACATCTTCAGACGAAAACAGCAGTAAATCCCACCTGAGAATTACCCAGTTGCCTTTTGACCATCTTTTATTATTTGAGCAGCCTCACTCAGCAGAGATTCTGCTCTCTTGTTGCCGATGCCAGGAACCTGAGTCAACTGCTTAGCAGTTAGCCTTATCAGTCGCTGGACAGAATCTACACCCACTTTATTAAGCTCAGTCGCCAGTTTGTTTCCCACCCCTTTCAACCTTGTGATAGGAATCTTCTCTGTCAGTTCTTTATATCTTGACTCACTCAATATGTCGATCTTCCAACCAGTTAGCATCGAAGCCAAGCGCACATTCTGCCCAGACTTGCCAATTGCCAAGGAGAGCTGGTCATCAGGGACAATAGCGATTATCCTGTGCTCTTCATCCTTCATCTCAGTCTTTGTGATGGTTGCTGGGCTGAGGGCTCTAGCCAAAAAGGTAGCGGGGTCACTGCTCCAGGGGATGATGTCCACCTGCTCGTTATTTAACTCTCGAACCACAGCCTGAACCCTTAATCCTCTGACTCCCACGCAGGCCCCTACAGGATCGACTCTCTCATCGTTAGAGACCACAGCTATCTTGGCTCTGTCCCCTGGGTCTCTGGCTACTGCTTTTATCTGAACAATCCCTTCGTAGACCTCTGGGACCTCCATCTGAAAGAGGCGCTCTAAGAAACGAGGGTGAGTTCTGGAAAGCATAACCTGAGGCCCCTTGGGTGTTTTTACCACATCAAAGGCATAAGCCCTGATGGTATCCCCCTGGCGGTATCTCTCCTTCTTAATCTGCTCCTTAACCGGAAGAATTCCTTCGATTTTGCCAAGATTCAGAATGAGATCGCCCTGACTTATTTGCTGAACCGTTCCCACTAGGATCTCTCCAATTCTCTTTTGATAATTCTGATAGATTTTCTCCCTTTCCGCTTCCCTAATTCTCTGCATCAGGATCTGCTTTGCGGTCTGAATAGCATTTCTGCCAAATTGGTTCAAAGGTAATTCCTGCTGAATCTTGTCTCCAACTCGTGCATCGGGATCAATCTTTTGTCCCTCCTCAGGGGTTATCTCCAACGATGGGTTTTGAACCTTAGGGACAACCAGCTTTTCAATATATATCTTTATCTCTCCACTGTTCGGATCGATCTCAGCGTGGACATTTTCTGTGGTTCCCAGGCGTTTCTTGACAGCGGAGACAAGTCCTGCCTTTAGTGACTCGACAACTAAATCTCGGCTAACATCTTTTTCGCGGGAGATCTGGGTCAGCACCTCAATGATCTCTTTGTTCATAACAATCCCCTTTTGGTTGCCTACGCAGAAGCATCCTCATCCCTTTGCCTCAGTTCCAGGAGAGGAAACCTCCAGAGTATATCTTCCTGCAATTGGGTCTTCTGTATCCAAAAGTTCACTCACCTTTTGGCTCACTTGAATGCAATCGCTCAGTTTCACCCCGCCTTCTTTGTCGATAAATATCCGCAAGCGGCGCCCTTTGCCAAGTCCCGCAAACTTCAGGGCCACCAGCTCAATCTGTTCTTCCTCCAACACTGGAGTAATCAACGAGCGAATCCTTTCTGCCATATCCAGCGAATTGTCCATCTGGCAACCCCTACAGTTAATTAAAAAGTGGGTTTTGCTCACGCCCACTTTTTACCAGTTAATATATGACATTTTTTCCAGTAAAGCAAGGGAAATTTTTATTCAGCTCTAAGCCCGCTGTTCCCCTTTCAGAAATGACTTGACAAAAATTTTATTTGCACTATTTTTGGTAGAGAAAATGATTTCAGACCGAAGGTTATCTTTGAACTGAAGGTCACTAGGTTTCTAAGCATTAGCTGGTCTGTTGGAAGTTCTCTGACGCTTTGCTTACACCAGGTTGTGTGGATAGCTCGACCAAGAGGATAAGCACCTGGAATATCTGTTGTTAAGCTTTTGTCGCTGTTTTTTAAAGCGCTTCTAAGGAAAGGTAACCTTGATTCCTGCTTTTACGCTTGTGCAGTGCGGACTGAAGCATGCGGGATTTGGGCGGAGTTGGGCCAATTCTTCAAAGGAGGAACGCTGGGATGAAGCTTTCGGACAGGATAAGCAGGTGGATAAGGCAGAAGATTCAGGACGCAAGTGCAAAAGGTGCGGTGTTTGGTTTAAGCGGTGGGATTGACTCCTCGGTGGTGGCTGCACTGTGTAACAAAGCCTTAGGCGACCGAGCATTAGCTCTGATAATGCCCTGCCACAGCGAACCTTCCGATGAACAGGACGCCTACTTGGTGGCTGAAAGATTGGGCATCAGAGTAGAAAAAATAGTCTTGGATTCTCTCTGGGATGAATTTGCCAGGATTCTGCCCGCTCCTCACACTCGCTTAGCCATGGCAAATTTAAAGCCCAGGTTGCGGATGGCTACCCTCTATTACTTCGCCAACAGCTTGAACTACTTGGTAGTGGGCTCCGGCAATAAGAGTGAGCTTTCCATAGGGTACTTCACCAAATACGGAGACGCAGGAGCTGATATCCTGCCCCTGGGGGGGTTGCTGAAGACTCAGGTGAGGGAACTGGCCAGGGAGCTGGGTGTTCCAAATAGAATAATAGAGAAACCCCCAACTGCTGGCCTGTGGAACAATCAAACGGATGAAGCAGAAATAGGCCTTTCTTATGAACAATTGGACAAAGCCATCTTGGCTTTAGAATCCAATAATACGACGGGCCTGAGGTCAGAAATAGTAGCCAAGGTTAAAAAATTGATGGATGCTTCCCGCCATAAAAGAGCTACGGTTCCCTTGTTTCTACCATAAAAAAGAGGAAGAGTGAGTAGATTCTGTAGAAAACAGATTTCGTGTAAGCATCCAATCCATCCAACTGACATTCAGCACTGAATTTGAACTTAAGAACTGGCCTTTAAGTCACTTTTGGCGTAATCCATTCGTTAACGTCCGGAGTTTTGGCGCAAAGGCGGAGTTGATCTTCGCAGGCCGCAACAGCCTGAAGGCTGTATTCCGGTCCTTTTTCGACAGATGATAAGCGAGCAATGGGGAATAAATTCCTCTGCCTTTTCACAGTCGTCCTGTTCCTCTTTTCTGTCCCTGAAGCAGCCATTCCCTCGATGCTGATGAAGGCACAGAATGTACTAAAAGTGAACAACGGTCACTTTGTGCTCACCATCGACAGAGACTCCGGGACGATAAGCAGCCTCCGTCTTGTAGACAGCAGTTTTGAATTTGCAGGCACAGGCGGCAACCTCTTTTTCCCTGAATTCGCTGTGGAATACGCTGATGGTTCGCTTGAGAGCTGGTCGTCTCCCAAAGCAAAATATCTGGGTGGGAAAACGGAAGCAGAGGTTGTGTTGGATAACGACGAAATAGCTATAATTAAAGGCATCTGGGATACTGCCTATATCGACACCGAATGGGAATACAGAGTAACAAAAGGCAAGCCGTATTTTACAGTTTACGTCGAGAGAAGAGTTGAGAAAACAGATGTCTACGCCAACGCCCAGCAGTGCATAATGATTACCGATGCTATGGATGATGCATACATCACTGACTACACCGGGAAGCTTTTACGTACTTGCAGTGACAGACTCTGTGTCTATCCGGCCGGTTATATCCAGCATTCTATGTTTACTGCCATTGACAACGGCAGCGCGGAGAGATATCCGGCGAACCTACGGGATGGAGATGTACTATTACCTGAATCGGGGAGATGTAGACACTTTTGATGCTTTCAACCAGACCCTTTTCAACCAAAAGCATTATGACCTGAGGGAGGCGGAGGACTACTGGGCGGCAAGCTGGGGCAGCAGAAGATGCTATTTGGCCGATTTCTCTTGGACCTACCCTCAGGCGAGCAACAACTACATCTGTTCTCAGGAACTCTTCAGATACAAAGGG
Source organism: Candidatus Latescibacteria bacterium 4484_181 (assembly GCA_002049985.1). Taxonomy (GTDB): domain Bacteria; phylum Latescibacterota; class MVCY01; order MVCY01; family MVCY01; genus MVCY01. Next base: position 6,858 of record MVCY01000002.1, on the reverse strand, counting down.
ATATCTCTACCACGTTCTCAGAATAGCACCCGGTGCCCAGAGATATTTGACCTATCTGTGAAAGCAACGATCCAGGGGAGAACGTTTGACCTGACCCCGCTGCCTGAAGAAGACGGTGGCCCACCGCTGCACGAAACGGCGGGTTTCACCGAAGCTCAGAAATATATGGTGGGAGAGGTCAGCTGGGAGGTAAATTCCTTAGAGAACAGATTAAGATACATGATGTTTGAGGATAGTGATAAGTTAATCGTTGAGGGGGAAATTACGCCCACCCAAGATAGTGTGCTGGTAAAGGAGATCTTTGTGGAATTGGCACTGCCCTGGTATCCCCTGTCCAGGGAGATATACAAAATCGACGACTTCACTTGGGACATAAGACGCAGCGACGAGATTTACCACACTGTAGGGATCACGGTCCACAATGCCACCGGGATTGACACCGTGGAGAAGCATGGCACTAGTTTGCGGCTTTATATATTGAAGGACCGGGAGGATAGGAGATATGGCTCGCAGCAGCATTGGAGCTACCGGTTTTATCTCTTCCCCCATTTGGGCTATGAAGTGACGGACAGCTCTCAAATAACCCCCCTGGACTCCAAACGGCCCAGATGCTATCGAGAGTATTATAAGACCCTGCCCGGGCTGCGGGACCACAGCGAAATGGGCATCTGTCCCAACAGAAACCTATTTGTCTACGACGCCGCTTTGACCCCTCAAGATGCTGCCCAGAAAGAGGTGAAAATAGCACTCTATGCTGCTCCAGGGACCTACCCGATCAGATTTTTCTTTAAGGATAACCAGATATTGGGTGTTAGACTTGATGGCGCTCCTCTGCCAGAGGATAGCTGGCATTTTGCCCCAGACACTGATGTGCTGACTGTAGAGTCTGACTGGCAGGGGATTGCAATCTTGGAGGTTCTTTTAGGAGAGAAGTCAAACAGTGTCGGCCTTGATTTTGGCCCTGAGCCCCTTGGGCTTGCTTTCCTACAGAACTGCCCCAATCCTTTTAGTTTTGATACTGTTATCTCCTTCCGACTGCCTGAGCAGTCCGAGGTGGAGCTGGGGATTTATAACTTGAGCGGACAGAGGGTAAGGACTCTGGTTAGCGGTCGCCTACAGGAGGGTTGCCACAGCCTCCGTTGGGAGGGGAAAGATAGCGAGGGCCACCTGCTGGCCAGTGGGGTATACCTCTGCCGTCTGAAGGCAGGGGGGAGGGTTAAGGTACAAAAGATGCTTTTGTTGCGTTAAGTTTCGAATCTCGCGCGGGTTCTCAACCTGAGGGAGGTTGAAGCGATTCCATCGCTGTCAGATGCGAATAGCCTCATTTTTCAGACCCGAAAGATTGCTTAAATCCGCTAAGGAGAGGGAAGCAGGATGCCTGTTCGTGTGGCATTTATAGGATCAGGAGGGATTGCCCGGCTTCATATGGACATTCTCTCCCGAATGGAGGATGTTCAATTGGCCTGCTTCTGCGACGTGGATGGGCAGAAGGCTTGGGCAGCAGCCGCAGAATACGGCGGCAAAGCCTACACCGATTATCAAGAAATGCTGGAGAAAGAAGACCTCCAGGCGGTCTACATCTGCCTTCCGCCTTTTGCTCATAGCACCCAGGAGCTTGATGCCGCAGAAAAGGGGATAGCCCTGTTCATCGAAAAGCCCGTCGCCTTGACTGAAGAAAAGGCAGAGCAGATTCTGAAGACTATTGAGGGGAAACGGATTATCTCAAGCGTGGGATATAACTGGCGGTATCTGAATATAACCCAAACGGCAGCAGAGCTTCTGAAAGGTAGGAAGCTCTCTTTAGCCTTGGGCAGTTTCATCGGCGGGATGCCCAGGACGCCCTGGTGGAGGGTGATGTCTCGAAGCGGCGGCCAGATAGTCGAGCAGACCACCCATATCTTCGACCTGGCTCGCTATCTTTTGGGCGAGGTAAAGACCATCTACGCTACTGCCACCTCAGGGAGTATGCTCGACGTCCCCGGCTTTGATGTTCACGACGCCAGCACTGTGACCCTCACCTTAGCAAGCGGCGCAATCTGCACAATCACTTCCGCATGCATTGCCCCTCAAAGCCCTTGTGTCGGACTTACGATCTACACCCGTGACCGGACGGTCAAGCTCACTTCAGAGGAGTTAACCATCTCTGAGCCAGGACGAAAAGAGATCATCGAGAACCAGAACGATCCTTACTTTGAGGAGGACAGGATATTTATCGAGGCGGTACAGTCGAAAAACCCCTCAGGGATCAAGTCCACCTATGCTGACGCAGTCAGGACTTTGAGGGTAACCCTGGCGGCAAATCGGTCAATCGCCCAGGGCAGGCCGATTCAATTGTAAATTGCCAAAATGGAAACTTTAAGAAATTGCGATTTTTTCGAAGCTTAGGCAGTTCGTGAACCCTTTGAGATCCAACTAATTCGACAAAATGACGAAGTCTAAGTCAAGATATGTATGTCAGTCCTGTGGTGCTGTAGCACCTCGGTGGTTCGGCAGATGTCCAGAATGCGGTGCGTGGGATACCTGTACCGAGGAGATCCGAGAGCCGCAGATAGGATTTGGTCTGTCGCCGGGGGAGCCGCCGGCTCCTCTAACCCAAGTGGCGACCGAGGAAGGGGATCGCCAGCAAACGGGAATATCGGAGTTGGACCGGGTCCTTGGCGGTGGAATAGTGCCTGGCTCGGTGGTATTAGTAGCGGGAGAGCCAGGGATTGGCAAATCCACCCTCTTGCTTCAGATTGCTGGGAAGCTCAGCTCCGACAACAGAAGAGTGCTCTACGCCTCCGGAGAGGAGTCGGCAAAACAGATCAGGATGAGGGCCGAGCGCATTGGCTGTGTGAATCCCAATCTTTTTGTGCTGGCGGAGACCAACCTGGAGAGGATCATCTCTTCCAGTGAGAAATTTCCACTCTCGGCAATGATCATTGATTCTGTCCAGACAGTCCACTATCCACAACTGGAGAGTTCAGCAGGCAGCATAGCACAGGTGAGGCAATCGACCAGCCTGCTGACGCAGTTGGCCAAACGTTAGAACATATGGTGGATACAGTTCTATATTTGGAGGGAGATCAGCACCACTGTTACCGGATTCTGCGGGCGGTCAAGAATCGTTTTGGCTCCACTAACCTCAGCGAGTTACCACCGGGTTGGAGCAGAGGCGACTCTCCATTCTTATCGCAGTGCTGGAAAAGAGGGTGGGCCTTCACTTGGGTGCTCAGGATATCTTTCTCAAGGTAACGGGTGGGCTGAGAATAGAAGAGCCCTCAGCAGATCTGGCCGCCGCCTTGGCCATCGCCTCCAGCTTCCGGGACCTGCCGGTTGACCCCCACACGGTGGCCATAGGGGAGATAGGATTGGGCGGCGAGGTGCGCCCTGTAAACCAGATTGACAGAAGGATCAGGGAGGTTCAAAAACTGGGATTCAAAAGATGCCTGCTGGCCCAGGGGAATCTAAAAGAATGGGATGGGAGCGGAGAGATAGAGATAGTCGGCGTCGCAAGGGTGAAAGATGCTTTAAATAAGGCGGTTAGTCGGAAATGAAAACCTTCTTGAGAATATTGGCCCGTGTCAAGCCTTACTGGCTTTGCCTCACAGGTTCAATAGTATCTGCAGCTCTTTTTGCCCTGCTCAGCAGCATAAGCCTCTGGATGGCTATCCCCTTCGTAGAGACTATCTTCTCATCTTCAGAGACAACTGCTGTAGCTCCCCAAGCAAACAGCCTATTGAACAAATCCCGGGTGCCTGAGCGGATAGACAGGGAAATCTTGAAACCCAAGGCTGCGTTCTTTGAGAGATTGAAGTTAAAGCTGGAAAGCAAAACGAATCAGCTAATTCGGGGGAAGACAAAGAGGCAGACCCTGAAGCACCTCTGTCTGGTTCTGGCCCTGGCCGTTTTCTTGAAGAACCTGTTTGGTTACCTCCACGCCTATCTGATAGTTCATGTCGAAGAGGGGGTGGCCAGAGATTTCAGGAACAATCTCTATGAACACTTTCAGAATCTGCCATTGAGCTATTTTGACAAAAACCGGGCTGGGGTCTTAATCTCCCGGGTCACCAACGATGTAGGGGTTCTCAATCGAAGCCTTCGTGTGGTCTTCACCACTCTTGTTCAAGATCTTCTCCTGGTCTTTCTCTACCTGGGGATTCTCCTTGTCCTCAGTTGGAGGTTAACACTGTTTGTCATAGCGGTGCTGCCTGTAACTCTTTGGATTATCGCTAAGATCGGACTCAAACTTCGAAAATACAGCGCCCGCGCTCAGGGGAGAATGGCGGATATAACCTCTGTTCTCCAGGAGACCATCTCCGGCATCCGGGTGATGAAGGCTTTTGCCATGGAGAGATTTGAAATCGCTAAGTTCCGACAGGCGACACAGCGATACTTTAACACGGTTATGAAGCGCATTAGGGTGGGGAAGTTAGCATCTCCTGTGACCGAGTTCTGGGGGACAGCGGTGGGGTTGTTGCTGCTGTTTTACGGCGGCCTGCAAGTGCTGGAAGGCGGGGTATTAGCGCCAAAGGAATTTATTGGCTTTCTGGTGGTACTGTTCTCCCTGACCGACCCACTGAAGCGATTGGGACGAGCCAACAGCCAGATTCAGGAAGGACTGGCTGCAGGGGAGCGAATATTTGAGGTCTTGGATACCCGTCCCTCTATTCAGAACAGCCGCAACGCCCTCTCTATAAGAGAGATCAAAGAGGGGATCAGGTTTGTAGACGTCTGGTTTCGCTATGAGAATGGAAAGAATGTGCTGAAACACATAGAGTTAGAGATAAAGGCAGGTGAGACACTGGCGCTAGTTGGACCTACCGGTTCAGGCAAATCCACTTTAGTGGACTTAATCCCCAGATTCTACGATCCCTACCGGGGAAGGGTGGAGATCGACGGGATAGACCTCAGGAAGATCGAGCTCGGTTCTCTCCGCCGTTTGATGGGGATAGTCACTCAGGAGACAATACTTTTCAACGACACGGTCTGGAATAACATCGCCTATGGCGTCCCTCAGATGCCTGAAGAGAAGGTGATTCAAGCGGCTAAAGCGGCAAATGCCCATGACTTTATTCTGAAGTTACCTCAGGGATATCAGACATTGATAGGCGACCGAGGCGTCAGACTCTCTGGGGGTGAGAGACAGAGACTGGCTATTGCCCGTGCCATACTGAAAAACCCGGGTCTGTTGATCTTTGATGAGGCCACATCGGCTTTAGATACTGAGGCAGAGCTATTGGTGCAGGAAGCGATTACTCGCCTCATAAAGGGGCGGACCTCCATAGTGATCGCTCATAGACTCTCTACCGTGCAGAGTGCCGACCGCATCGTCGTCCTGGACAACGGGCAGATCGTTCAACAGGGATCTCATCAGCAGCTGATGAAAGAAGATGGACTTTACCGAATTCTGTACAGAAAACAGTTCCGTGACAACTCAAATAGAGAGGATTTCGATTAGCTTAAGCAGACTCAGGTCGGTCTGTTTCTGAAATTTCCAGGCATAGTCGAGATTTGAGACCTCCACACGGTTGGAGATAATTCCTACCATTTTGTCAGTGTCGCCTTTAGCCAGTTGTTGCACAGCGGCTGCTCCCAGCCTGGAGGCAAGCACTCTATCCAAGGCAGTGGGAGTTCCGCCCCTCTGTTGGTGCCCGAGGACAGAAACTCTCACTTCAAAACCGGTCCTGTCCCCTATCTGTCGGGCTACTTTGAACGCCCCCCCTGATTCGCTCCCCTCGGCTACGATGACAATGCTCGAACGTTTTCCTCTCTGATAGCCTCTTACTATCTTCTGGCACATCTTCTCCAGATCGGTATCTATTTCGGGGATGATCACTTCTTCAGCACCCCCGGCAAGTCCGGTCTCTAGAGCTATAAATCCCGCCTGACGGCCCATTACTTCTACGACAAAGAGCCTCCTGAGGGAAGAGGCAGTATCCCTGATTCTGTCGATAGCCTGCAAGGCAGTATTCACCGCGGTGTCGAATCCAATGGCGTAATCTGTGCCCGCTATGTCGTTGTCTATAGTGGCTGGCACTCCAATAGTGGGTACTCCCCATCTGTTGCTCAACTGATGTGCCCCCCGGAAAGAACCATCTCCTCCAATGACCACCAATCCTTCAATTTTGTGCTTCTTGAGGGTACTGACAGCCTTCTTCATCCCCGCTTCTGTTTTGAACTCCGCACAGCGGGCGGTTTCCAGAACAGTGCCGCCGTGGTTAATGATGCCGCCCACGCTGCTCAGGTCCAGATCCAGCACTTGATCCTGGCCATACAACTTTGTGATAAGACCTAAGAATAACTATTTTCACGCCAATTCTGAATCTCCACTTCCGTCCTTCAGATCAGCCTCTGGGGTCGAAACTTCTCCCCCCAGGATTTTCGCGGTTTCCAGAAGTTCTTTTTTGCACGTTTAACGCAGATTCGGAAAAACCTCCTGTGAAGATTTTTCTATCTCTTGCATAGATTCCGCTGAAAAATGGCAATTTCGCAGAAAACGCGATCTATTAAAACGCGATCTATTCCACCTTGAAAAACAGGTTGTAGGAGACATCTCCAGACGCCGATGGAATGGGGCTCCGGAGAGCCCTGCCACAGAAATGGATGTCTTAAGTGAGGATATAGTACTGCCACCAACTCCATTTTTTTCCATCAGTGTGTTAAATGACTCAAAGTTTCACTCCGTAAGTCTAAAGATTAGATCCTGGATCTGTATCAGAAGCTCGTCACTTAAGATAACAGCAAAGAACAGAATGGGGGCATAAGGCAGGTGGGGGGGTTATAAATGGACCATTAGCCCTTTGCGATCTTTGCGCCTTCTTGCCGAACTTTGCGGTTGGAAATGCCTTTTGATACACCACCTCTTGCATCCCTCCA